>CBDAUM010000001.1:0-30128 GCA_965199905.1 Ilyomonas sp.
ATCCGCCAATGGTAAACGGCAGTACCGCAATGAGCGAAGACAATAAAAAGATAAGAATGTATTCGGTATGATGATGATTGATATGAAGTGCTGCCATTAAACAATAGATGCTGATGACTTGTGTAAACTGCACCAGCAAGCCAAGCCAGAACGTGCTCCAGAAACTGCGGATAAAAGATGGGAAAAGGCGCTTAACAATGAAGTAATAAATTATTAAGCCGGGAACCACGCAAGCCAGTAACCAATACGAATAATTATCACCGTTAAAAACTCCTAAATAATATAAAGCGCTTAACACGCCAATACCCGCCACGCCGCTTACTCTATCTAACAAAACAGCAGCGGTTAACAGCCTGGCAGAGTGGTTGTACGTGCGGTTTAACATTACCACTTTGTATGCATCGCCGCCAACGCCGCCGGGCAGAAACACGTTGTAATACATGCCCAGCCAATACAGTTTCATATTCACTTTATGGCGAAGCGTTGCACCAATATTTTTAAAGTAGATATTGAGCCGGAATGCAGCAATAACTTTGGAAGCCATGATGAGCAGCACCGCACAGAGCAACCAGAAAAAGTTGCTTTGCTGAATGGTTTTCCACGATGTTTTCCAATCTATCTTATGAATTACATACCATAAACAACCGCCGCTGACAACAATTTTTAAGAACAGGATAAGCCATTTTTTCAGTTGCGGAGAAACGGTCATAAATGGTTATTGCAAAACGGTTGTATTGTTAAACACTTTGCGCACACGGTAAGTTTTTTTATTGCTGCTTTCGTAGTAAGTGCGAATGCTTACTTCGGCAAGAATGCCGATGGTAATAAGCTGTATGCCACCGAAGAGAAAAATCATACCTAAAATTATCAATGGCTTGCCCCAGATGTCGTGCCCCATTAACTTCAGAATCAACAAATAAATATTGATAACAATACCAATGAACAAAGAAGTGAAACCTAAGGTACCAAACAAGTGCATCGGCTTCTGGCTGTATTTACGAAAAAATACCATGGTTACCAGGTCGCTCATCACGCGGAAAGTTCTTCCAAGTCCATATTTAGATTTGCCGAATTGCCGCGCATGATGCTTCACATCTACCTGTGTAATGCGTGCGCCCTGCATGGCAGCCAGCACCGGAATAAAGCGATGCAATTCGCCATACAAACCCAAATCTTCCGCTATCTCATGGCGAAAAATTTTAAGCGTGCAGCCATAATCTTTAAAGTAAACTTTGGTCATACTGCGGATGATTGAATTAGCAATTTTAGAAGGCAATTTGCGTAAAAACGCACCATCTTTCCGGTTGGCCCGGTTACCTGCCACCACATCCCAATCTTCGGTTATCAGCTTGTTCAGCATCATCGGAATATCGGTGGGATCGTTTTGCAGATCGCCATCCATCAGCGCAATGTATTTGCCGGTGGCATAATCAATACCGGCAGCCATTGCCGTGCTTTGACCGTAATTTTTTCTTAGCTCAACCAGCACAATGCGTTCGTCAATTACATCCTTTATGCGGGCGCGCGTAGCATCGGTAGAGCCGTCATCTACAAAAACAATTTCATAATTAATTTCCTCCAGGGCGTTGCGTATCGCTTTTACCAGCGGATAAATATTGTCTTCTTCATTCATCACGGTGATGACAACGGAAAGTTCGCGCATTCGGTTAGGTTAAGAAGACAAAGGTAAGAGGAAGCGATTATCGGAAAAGGGAATCATTCGTAATGATAGCGGCAGGATAGAATAAGTATTTCTTTGTCATTAACTTCATAAATAAGACGATGCTCCTGATTAATTCTCCTTGACCAACTGCCTTTTAAATCGTATTTTAATGGTTCAGGTTTGCCTGTTCCTTCGAACGGTGTCGAGGAAATTTCAAGAACAAGCGAGACGATTTTTTGTAACATTTTAGGGTCGGCATATTTTCATTCTTCTACATGTTCCAACGCTTCTTTTGTGAATGTTACCTTCTTCACTTTTGACCATATTTTTCTTTAAATTCTTCAATCGAAAAACTAACGGTATTTCCTTCTTCAATTTGTTTCATAGACCTCATCAACGATTCCCTGTTCGCCGGACTGCTAAGCAAATATTCCGTTTCATCCCTGCTTTCTACGCTTTCTGATACAACAATATCAATGGTTTTTCCTTTGAATGCTTGTTTGATAGATTGAAAGATGTCAGGAGAAAATTCTTCATCTACATTTATCGTGTATGTTGCTGTCATAACAATTTTTGTTTCACAAATATACTTATTTACAAACCTGCCAGTTCCAGGCTTCTCTTCTTTATCTTCTTCAGTTCAATGTCTTCAATAATAGCATCTGAAGCTAAAATTAATGAGATGCCGGGCCCTTTCCACCAGTCGTTATTTTTTATTTTGGTAAAATGAATAACGCCGATAAACCAGCTTCGTTCCTGCCCGCTGTGATATTCTTCTATCCATTCAAATTCATGTTTCGGAATGTTTTTAATGTCGTGATAACTGATGTACGTTCTGATATAAAAATCATCCGTCAGTTTGCCCGGCTGATGATGGTATAATTTTTTGTATTCATACCGATAATCATAGCGCAAGGCGCTAATGTCGCTCAGCACCGCACTCGCCGTTGGAAACGAGCCTGCGCCTTTGCCATAAAAAAATTGCTTATCGGCAAAACCGCTTTCAATTACCACGCCGTTGTATTCATTTTTTACAAAAGAAAGATGGTCATCATCCGCAATCATTTGCGGCAACACAAACGCAGCCACTTTGCCATTGGATAGCTTCTTGGCTTGTGCCACCAATTTAATCTCGTTATGTCTTTCTTTTGCAGCTAACGCATCGCTCAACTGGATGTTTTGAATGCCGGTGAATAAAATGTTTTTCGGATTTTCCACAATGCCATACGCATGTGTAAGCAGGAAGCTCCATTTGTTCACCGCATCATAACCTTCAATGTCTAACTTCGGGTTGCTTTCGGCAAAGCCAAGCTGCTGCGCAAGAAGCAGGGCATCAGTAAAAGCGAGCTTGTCGTCAAACATTTTAGTTAAAATAAAATTGGTTGAACCATTGCAGATGGCTTTGATAGAATGCAGCAAATCGTTATCATAATATTCTTCCAGGTTTCTGATAACAGGAATAGAAGCGCAGGCCGCCGCTTCGTACAAAAACGGCAAATCGGTTTGTTGTTGTAATTGCAACAATTCGGGCAAATGCTCGGCAATCATTTTCTTGCTGGCGCTCACTACCGCTTTTTTGTTTTTCAATGCGGTAGAAACAATTTCAAACGCGGCATCTGCATCATCAATTACTTCCACAATCACGTTGATGTCTTTATCAAACAACAACGCATCTTTCTGTGTGGTAAACAGTTCCGGCGGCGCATTGCGTTTCTTTTCCGGATGCCTGATGCAAACGCGTTTGATGCTTGCTTTTAATGATGGCGTTTGTTGCAATACTTTGTACAAGCCTTCGCCAACAACGCCAAAGCCAAATAATCCTATCGTTAATTGTTTCATAAGTAACCCCCATCCCCTGCAGGGGAGTTTAAAATCGTACTATATAAGGTTGATTATTAATGATAAATATTTTTCCAAATCATCTTTCAAACTCCCCTTCATGGGATGGGGGCTTCACAAACTGTTCCAGCAACCTTGTGAGTGCATCGCATTCTAATAAAAAGCCATCATGCCCGTAATTGGAATCGATGATGGACAACTGCGAATTTGGTATGTAAGCCGCCAAAAATTCCTGTTCAACCGGTGGAAATAATAGATCGCTGGAAATACCAATTACCAATGCCTTTGCTTTGATAGCCTGCAAGGCAGCGGTTGCAGATGTTCTGCTTCTGCCCACATTGTGCTTGTCCATGGCATGGGTTAAAAAATGATAGCTGTAAGCCGAAAAACGCTTCGCCAGTTTTTCTCCTTGGTAACGCTGATAGCTTTCCGCTTTTGTTACCTGTTTATCTATGTTTTCGGTTTCTGTTTGTGTTGTAATACCGTGCTGAGTGGATGTATAAGTTTCGTAATGGCGATACGATAACAACGCGATGGAGCGTGCTATTTTCATGCCTTCTTTGCCTGCCTCTTCCGTATTATTTATCCAGGTGCAATCATTTTCAATGCACCATCGCTGCGAAGCATTAAACGCCATTCCCCATGGCGAATGTTGTGCATTGGTAGCAATGGGAACAATGTATTCAAACAAGTCCGGCTCTTCAATCGCCCATTCTAAAAGCTGCTGCCCGCCTACGCTTCCGCCAATGCCAATGTGTATTTTTTCAATGCCCAGTTTTTTGCGCAACGGCTTGTAGGCAGCAATCATATCGCGGATGGTAAACTGCGGAAAGCTGTGGTAGTATGGCTTACCTGTATTGTTATCAACATCAAGCGCGCCGATACTACCGTAGCAACTTCCCGGCATATTCACACACACAATAAAAAATGTTTCAGGATCGAAAAAAGCGCCTTCGCCCACCATGCCCGGCCACCATTCTGCCGGGTTACTGTTGGCGGTTAAAGCATGAAATATCCACACCACATTGCTCTTGTGTTCATTCATTTCGCCTATGGTTGTATAAGCCAGATGATAGCCGGATAATGCAGCGCCGCTTTCTAACCCAAATGGTTGGTCGTAATGAAAAATCTGCTTGTTCAAGTATCTCTTTGTTCGTTGTAAGGAATGATTTTTTTTGTTCCAGCAGATTGCGCGGATATGCAGATTTTTGATTGCATCTGCAAAAACACGCACTGTCTGCAAGACCCTTAGCAGTCATAAAAAAATTAACCAAACACCTTATCAAACGCTTGCTGAAAATCGGCTTTAATATCTTCGATATGCTCGATGCCCACGCTTACGCGTATGAGGTTAGGCAATACGCCTGCCGCTTCCTGTTCGGTTTCGCCCAACTGCTCGTGCGTGGTAGATGCCGGATTGATAACCAAAGTTTTGGCATCGCCCACATTCGCCAGATGGCTGGCTAACTGTAAAGAATCAATTAATTTCGATGCTGTTGTTTTATCTCCTTTCACACCAAAATTTAATATACCGCCGAAGCCTTTGGGGAAGTATTGTTTTGCCAGCTGATGATAAGGACTGCTTTCCAAACCCGGATACCAAACATACGCAACCATCGGATGCGCTTCGAGCCATTGCGCCAGCGCCAGCGTGTTCTGGCAATGCCTTTCTACACGCAACGATAACGTTTCCAGTCCCTGTAAAAGAAGAAATGAATTAAACGGACTTAACGCCGCGCCAAAGTCGCGGAGGCCCTCCACGCGGGCACGAATGGCAAATGCAATATTGGGCAAACCGAGCGGATTGCCTTCGCCGAATGTATCCCAGAATTTCAAGCCATGGTACCCTTCGGATGGCTCGGTAAACTGTGGAAATTTTCCATTGCCCCAGTTATAATTTCCGCCATCTATAATGATACCGCCGATAGATGTTCCATGTCCGCCAATCCATTTGGTTGCGCTTTCTACCACAATGTTGGCGCCATGTTCCAACGGACGAAACAAGAAGCCGCCGGCGCCGAATGTGTTGTCAACAATCAGCGGTAAATCATGTTCTTTGGCAATTGTGGCAAATTTTTCAAAATCGGGAATGTTGAGTCGTGGATTGCCAATGGTTTCCAGATAGATAGCTTTGGTTTTATCATCAATCAATGAAACAAAACTTTGCACATCATCGCCGTTGGCAAAACGCGCTTCAATACCAATACGTTTGAAAGCAACTTTAAACTGATTGTATGTTCCGCCATACAGGTAAGAGGACGTAATGAAATTATCGCCTGCATGCATAATATTGTTCAGCGCTAAAAACTGGGCTGCTTGTCCGCTGCCCGTAGCCAGTGCCGCCACGCCACCTTCCAAAGCCGCCATGCGCTTTTCAAACACATCGGTGGTGGGGTTCATAATGCGTGTATAAATGTTTCCAAATTGCCGCAGACCAAATAAACTGGCAGCATGTTCAGAGCTATCAAAGCCATACGATGTGGTTTGATAAATGGGCACGGCACGGCTCTTTGTGGTTGGGTCTATTTCTTGTCCGGCATGTAATTGCAAGGTTTCAAAATGTTGGGTACTCATTGTGTTTTTGTTTTAAAATTTAAATGAAAAAGAACGATTTTTATCAGTCGCTTCAGGAACTCATGGCAAAATAAATGGCATAAAAAAAGCCCGCCTGTGTAAGACGAGCCTGAAGAACGTATAGCAAACAGCTAAAGAAAATCAAACTGAAATCTTACTTATCTCTCACGCCGCCGGCGCGATGGAATTGGCACCTTTCACAAATAAAATTTGTGGTGGTTGCCAAGGCTTCACAGGGCCATATCCCTCTGCCTTTCTTGATAAGATGTAAAGAACTGCCGCAAAGATACAGGTGGCTTTCTCACATCTTCAAAAAATATTTTTGGAATGGCTGTTGCAATCATTACAGCTAAACAAAGAATCGTTATGAAAAAAATAATTGCCGTAATGGGTGGATTGGCAGGTGCAGCCACCGTAACCTTACTTCACCAGGCACTGAAAACGGTGGTTCCTGAAGTGGCGCCGCGTATGGATTTATTAGGCATGGAAGCAATGGAAAAAGTAAGACACCGCCTGCATCTTCCCATTCCTTCCGAAGAAAAATTGTACCAGCAAACCTTTGTGGGCGATATCGTTGCCAACACGCTTTATTACAGTCTTGCCGGTGGCAATGCTGCCGATTTAAAAGGCACCGTGCTGGGTATTGCAGCAGGTATTGGCGCCGTGCAATTGCCTGAGAAACTAAACCTCACGCCTGCGCACACCAACCGCACCAAAACCACCGAGTATATGGCAATGGGCATTTATATAGCTGGTGGATTGATTGCTGCAGCCACCATTGGCAACTTAACACAGCTTACCAACAAAGTAGAACGAAAGGTGAAGAAAACGAAAATGCCGAAGATTGAAGTGGCAAAACTTCGCAGAAAGCTGCATGTATAAACGGCGATGGTTATAAAGAAATGTTAGACATATTATCTTCGTTTTACCTTTTTTGCCGAATGGTTTACTTTTGCGCTTCTCAAAAACTGAAATCATAATCCTTGTTGTATGGCAGATATCTTTGAAAAGTTATTGCGCAATGCTGGTCCGTTAGGTCAGCACCGCGAGCGGGCGCATGGCTATTTTGCATTTCCGAAGTTAGAAGGCGAAATTGGCAGCCGCATGAAGTTTCGTGGTAAAGAAATGATTGTATGGAGCCTGAATAATTATTTGGGTCTTGCCAATCATCCCGAAGTAAGAAAGGTAGATTCAGAAGCTTCTGCACAATGGGGTTTGGCAGCGCCAATGGGTGCGCGCATGATGAGTGGCAACACCACTTATCATGAACAATTGGAGCGGGAACTGGCAGCTTTTGAGGGCAAAGAAGATGCAATATTGCTGAACTATGGCTATCAGGGTATTATGAGTACCATTGATGCGTTGTGCGGTCGTCATGATGTGATTGTGTATGATGCCGAAAGTCATGCCTGCATTATAGATGGTTTGCGTTTGCATCCCGGCCATCGCTATGTATTTAAACACAATGATGTTGACGATTTAAAAAAACAACTGGAACGTGCTACGGCTTTGATAGAAAAGCAGAATGCCGGTGGTATTCTGGTAATTACGGAAGGTGTATTTGGCATGGCGGGCGATCAGGGAAAACTCAAGGAAATATGTGATTTAAAAGGTAGGTACGACTTCCGTTTGCTGGTAGATGATGCGCATGGTTTTGGAACGTTGGGCAACACCGGTGCCGGTGCGGGAGAAGAGCAAGGTTGCCAGGATGAGATCGATTTATACTTCTCTACATTTGCCAAATCGATGGCATCTATCGGCGCTTTTCTGGCTGGCGATAAAGCCATTATAGATTATATCCGTTATACCATCCGCTCACAAATTTTTGCCAAGAGTTTGCCGATGCCTTATGTAATTGGAAATTTAAAGCGTCTTGATTTGTTGCGCAGCAAACCTGAACTGAAAGAAAAGTTATGGAGCAACGCGCGCAAATTGCAATCGGGTTTAAAAGAACGGGGATTTGATATCGGTAAAACCGACAGTCCGGTAACGCCGGTGTATATGAAAGGCGGCGTGGAAGAAGCGACTGCTATGGTAATGGATTTGCGCGAAAATTATAGTGTTTTCTGTTCTATTGTTTCGTATCCCGTGATACCGAAAGGGCATATTATTTTCCGCATGATTCCAACATCCATTCATACGGATGAAGATATTGAACAAACATTGAAAGCTTTTACTGAAACCAAATTCAAGTTAGACGCCGGTGAGTATAAAGTAGAAGCGATACCAGATATGGCAGACAGCAGATAGTCGTCTGAACTTGGATGAATGTGATTTTTGGGATAAACGGGATAGTAATACAAGGCGCCGAACTTTTAAAAAGTTCGGCGCCTTGTATTTAAAAAATATTTTAATCCCATTCATCCCAAAAATCACATTCATTCCAGTTCAGATTAATATGAATACACTTTATAACCCCAGGCAGGTAAATTTATTTTTTCTCCTTTATGTATCTCATCCATTTTTTTGCTAAATACATCCTGCATAATGGGCGGCATGGAATAGTTAACGGTAAACGTTTGCGGCTCGTTACTCAGGTTGGTTAACACCATTATTTTCTGATTGTTTTTTTGCCGTACAAAAGCATAAACAGCAGTGTCTTTTGATGTGTGTATTTTAGTAAACGAAGCATCGGCATCCAACGATTTGTTTGTTTTACGAAGCATCAACAACGTTTTATAAAACGGCGCACGTGCATATTTGTCAAAAGTTATTGTGTCTTTATAAAAGAAAGAAATGCTATCTAAAAAAGGTTCTTCCTGACCGCTGTAAACCAATGGCACTGCGTGTTCCAGTGTTTGTGTAAGCACGGCAAACGGCGCGTGAACCGCACCGGGCATCGTAGCATAATCGGCTTTATTCCAACTATTTTCATCGTGGTTGCTGGTAAAATACAGTTGTATGGAATGGGCAGGAAAAATGCTGTCGTCATGATTGATAACCGAGTCTAACGACAGTGCATTTTTAGCTCCTGCGGCAATATCATTCATTACATGAAACACATCCCATGGATAAATGGCGTCGAAACCGGCTGTAATGTATTCCGGCGCATCAACTTCTGCCAGCATAAAAATGTTTCTGCCTTGTTTTAATTCAGCATTGCACTTCTTCCAAAACTCCAAAGTCGGACCATCGGCATGATCACAGCGAAAGCCATCAATATTACTTTCGGTTAACCAAAATTTCATATCTGCAATCATCGAATCTGCCATCTCCGGATTGGCGTAATTGAGCTTGCGCGTATCGGTCCAGTCAAATTCCATTTTTGGTTTTCCGCTGCTATCGCGCACATAAAAATCAGGATGTGCTGACAGCCAGTAATGATCCGCGCCGGTATGATTGGGCACCCAATCTATAATTACCTTGAAACCCTTGCTGTGTGCGGCGTTCACCAGATGTTTCCAGTCGCTCATATTGCCAAATTCAGGATTGATTTTGGTGTAATCCGATACTGCATAATAACTTCCCAACGCGCCTTTTCTATCCACCCTGCTGATGGGATTGATGGGCATAAACCAAAGCGTTTGCACGCCCATGTTTTTTAATCTGTCTAAGTTCGGTTCAAACGCTTTAAACGTTCCTTCGGGCGTATATTGCCGCACATTTACTTCATATACATTTCCCTGCATAATCCAGGCAGGATGTCCATCTTCCAAAAAATCTTTTTGCGCATTGGCAAGCAAAGCCATCATAAGAAAACTTAGCGTGAGCAATCGTTTCATAAATACATGTATTGATGAGAAATTTTAAATGAAAAAAGCGAAATTTTACAGTACCTTTTTTAACACCTCAATTACGGTATCCACTTCTTCCTTGGTGTTATGCTTGCTGAATGAGAACCGGACGGCGACCACATCGTTGTTTGGATAAACCGCGCTGATAACATGACTGCCCGCGCTGGCGCCACTGGTACAAGCGCTGCCACCCGAGGCGCAGATGTGATGAATATCGAGATTGAATAACAACATGTCTGTTTTATCGGTTCGGGGAAGCGCAATGTTTAAAACGGTGTATAACGAGTTGCCAAACGGGTCGCCGTGAAAAGAAACATCATGTATTTCTTTCTTCAGACAATCGGCCATATATAGCCGCAACTGATCAATTTTTTTAGAATCATTTTCGTAGTTATCCGCAGCTATCTGCAAGGCTTTGGCAAAGCCGACAATACCATATAAATTTTCGGTTCCGGCGCGCATGTTGCGCTCCTGTGAGCCGCCGTTAATAAACGGATGAATTTTAATATTCTCGTTAACGTACAACAGTCCAACGCCTTTGGGACCGCCAAATTTATGCGCGGCGCCGGTTATAAAATGCACCGGTGTATTGCGCAGATTAAACGGAAAATGACCCACTGTTTGCACGGTATCGCTGTGAAAAACGGCGTTGTATTGTTTGCATAAATTTCCGATGGCATGTATTTCTGATAAATTTCCGATTTCGTTGTTGGCGTGCATTAGTGTTACCAAACATTTGTGAGGCGTTGTATTGAGCAATTTTTCCAAATCGTTCAAATCAATATGACCATTCGACAGCAAATTCACATAACTTACGCCAATACCTTTTTCTTTCTCTAATGCCTGTACTGTATGCAACGTAGCATGATGTTCAATAGCAGATGTGATGATGTGTTTGCATCCCAGATCGTTAACAGCTGCGTTGATGGCGGTATTGCTGCTTTCGGTACCGCCGCTTGTAAAAAAAATTTCAGCGGGCTTTGCGCCTAAAATTTTAGCAACTGTTTTTCTGGCGTTTTCTATGGCCAAACGGCTTTCTCTTCCATAGCTGTAAATAGATGATGGATTGCCGAAATGCGTGGTTAGATAAGGCATCATGGATTGCAGCACTTCTTCATCTAAAGGCGTGGTGGCGGCATTGTCAAAATAAATGCGTGCTGGTATTGCGTTCATATTACTGTTTAAATTTTTCTGCAGATTGTACAAAAATTTGATATAGAACATGCACTCTGCGGACAATAATCAATGGCTATTTGTTTACATTTCTTTCGGCTTCACATAATCTCTCCACTTCTCAATTACAGTACTCATATCTTTAGGCAGCGGCGCAAAAAAATTCATGCGCCCGCCGGTTTTCGGATGGTCGAAACCCAATGTTTGCGCATGAAGCGTAATGCGCGGGCACACGTCAAAACAATTGTCAACAAACTGTTTGTATTTGGCAAATACGGTTCCTTTTAAAATTTTATCACCGCCATATTCCCAGTCGTTAAACAAGGTATGGCCAATGTGCTTCATGTGTACGCGAATCTGGTGTGTGCGGCCCGTTTCCAGCACGCATTCTACCAGCGTTACATAATAAAAACGCTCCAGCACTTTATAATGCGTGATGGCATGTTTGCCATGATCGCCTTCGGGATACGCATCAAACACTTTTCGGAAGCGCAGATGCCGCGCAATGTTCGCATTCACGCTGCCTTCATCTTCCTGCATATCGCCCCAAACAAGCGCAATGTATTTGCGTGATGTGGTATGCAGATAAAACTGCTTTGCAAGGTTTGAAGCTGCCTGATCTGTTTTTGCTACCACCAGCAGCCCGGTTGTGTTTTTATCTATGCGATGTACAAGGCCGTATCGTGGCAAATCGTCTTCGGAAAGCGATGGACTTTGTTCCTGCAAATGATATGCAATGCCATTAAGCAAGGTGCCTGTATAATTGCCAACACCCGGATGCACCACAATATTGGCGGGTTTGTTAAGCACCATCACCGTATCATCTTCATACACAATATTCAGCGGTATGGGTTCAGGAATAATTTCGCCGTTGTCCGGACTTTGCTCTATCAGCACCGTAAGTTCATCGCCGGGTTTTATGCGGTAATTGCTTTTTATTTCTTTGCCGTTCACCGTTACAAAACCCGCTTCAATACCTTTCTGAATTTTGTTGCGTGTGATGTTAAACAGCCGGGCGTGCAGCCATTTATCAATACGCATCGGCTCCTGGCCTTTATCTATCACGTAAGTTTGCCGCTCGTAAAGTTCATCCTGTAAATCAACAAAAAAGTCTTTTAGTTCAGGCATAAAGCAAAAATAAGTTATGATAATTATAAACGTATTGTTATAAGTTGCCGGATAAGAAATACGATTTCCATTTCATTGTACTGCTGCAACTTTTCACTCTTAGATAAATGATAAATTGAATGAAAATTTATGTGGTGAATCAGCATATTTCACAGTGATGTATCGCTAACTGTCTTGCAGATCGTGCGGATTTACGCACATGTTTTATATCTGATCCCGGTTCATCTGAGTAATTTACGGGCTGCCATTTTACAAATCTCAATAAAAATTTAAACTGTAAAATATGCCGCCTGTCAGAACAATATACGGTTCAACAATCAGCCATTTATTTTACAATACTTAAATTTGCGGCTTTACACCATTATGATTGGAATTGTTATTCTTCTTTTTACCCTGATTCTTATCAATGGCGTTTTTGCCATGAGTGAAATAGCGCTGGTATCGTCGCGCAAAGCGCGATTAGAAAGTCAGGCACTGAAAGGCGACCGGAAGGCAAAAGAAGCATTGGAACTGGCTAACCATCCCGAATCGTTTATTTCTACTGTACAGCTTGCCATTACGCTCATCACTTTTATCACGGGTATTTTTTCGGGAAAAAATATTGAAGATGCGTTTGTTCCCTTCCTCAGCCGCTTTGAATTTTTGAATCCGTACGGCGAAAATATTTCCACTGTTTTAGTTATTATCATCATCACTTATTTTTCGCTGGTGTTTGGCGAGCTGGTTCCCAAGCGCATCGGGCTAAGCAACCCCGAAGGCATTGCCAAAGTAATGGCGCGGCCTATGCGGTTTGTAACAGCCATTACCTACCCGTTTATCTGGCTGTTATCGAAAAGCAGCGATTTATTAATCAGATTGCTTCGTATCAAACCCAAAGATTCGAGCGTAACAGAAGATGAAATTAAAGCTATCATTAATGAAGGCACCGAACATGGTACCATAGAAGAAGCCGAGCAACTGATTATTGAGCGTGTGTTTCATCTTGGCGACCGCAATATTACTTCGCTGATGACGCATCGCAGCGATATGGTTTGGCTGAATACCCATTCGACGGTAGAAGAAGTGCGCACCGGTTCTGCCATTCATTCGGTGTATCCGCTTTGCGATACGACAATTGACGACATTAAAGGCGTTATTTTTTTAAAAGATTTGTTTGTTGCCACCGCCGATACAAAGCTTGAAAGACTGATGCAGCCAGCCGTATTTGTGCCCGAAAATAATACAGCTTACCAGGTACTTGAAAAAATGCAAAGCTCTAAAATTCATTATGCTTTTATTGTAGATGAATACGGTACGTTGCAGGGACTGATTACGTTGAATGATATTTTAGAAGCCATTGTGGGCGATATTGCACAGCCGCACGAAGAAGATTATGAAATTACAAAACGAGATGATGACAGCTTTTTGGTAGATGCGCAGATTCCGTACTTTAATTTTCTGTCTCATTTTCATATTACCTACTGGCTGGAAGAAGAAGACACCGAAAATTTTAATACACTGGCCGGTTTTATATTGGATCATTTAGAGCGCATTCCAGTTACCGGCGATGTGATGACGCACCGCGGTTTTTCTTTCGAAATCATGGACATGGACGGGCAACGCATAGATAAGGTTTTGATTACGTTATCAGAAAAAAAGAAAGCTCAGTACGAGGAAAGCCTGCGGAAGGAAGAATAAAGGAAACAAAATTCAAGGAACAAGTTTCAAGATACAAGGTACAAGAATACAAGGTACAAGATACAAGGTACAAGATACAAGGTACAAGATACAAGGTACAAGATACAAGGTACAAGATACAAGGTACAAGATACAAGGTACAAGATACAAGAAACAAGATTCAAGGAACAAGATACAAGGAACAAGGAACAATGTACAAGATTCAAGAATAACTCTGTGTTCCGTTGTGTTCCCGATGTCTCTGTGGTTCAAAAGCCAAACTCTGCTTTGCTTTCAGGATAATCCAGTTTCGTTTCCTTCTCGGTTCCGTTGGCTTTTACATGAACAATATTGATCTGATTTTCGTTATAATCGTGCAGCAACGTATTTGTTACCGTTACCTTTTGTACGGATGAAATATTTTTAATCTCGAAGTAAGTCCAGATGCTTTCGCTTTCCTGCTCATAACCCGCAAAACCCATGGTGGCGGGCTTTCCGTTAATGTTAAATGACAAGTGTTTTTGAATATAATCGTTCACAAACGAATTCATCTGCGTTTGATTGGCGGGATGTTCAATATCAATATTTACGTTGCTGTGTTGCTTGCGCAACGTGTTTTCAAAATCGTCGGTAAAGATGCGGATGCTTACTTCTAATTCCTGCGATTTATCGTTATAATTTACATCCGTCATCGAAATAAAAAAGGGATGGAAAAAAGAAAGAAAAGCAGCATAAAAAATGGATACAAGTACGTTCATTTTATTTTCGTTTACCGGTGAATCGCCGCAAAGATAAATGCGCCGCAAACGCCGTCTCACTTTACATTTTACGCTATAATCATCATGAATACGTTTACAATTTTTTTTTCGTTGGGCGTTGAACACATTGTGTCTTTTTCAGCGCTCGATCATATTCTTTTTATCACCGCGCTTTGCCTTCGATATCAGTGGAGCGACTGGAAAAAATTATTGGTTCTCATTACCGCTTTTACCATCGGTCATTCGCTTACGTTAGCGTTAAGCACGCTTAACATTATCAATTTGCCAACGGCATTGACCGAATTTTTTATAGCCGTAACCATCCTGTTTACCAGTATCAACAATTTATTTGTGCGTAGCTTTCAGTTCAGTCAAAAATATCCGCTTATTTATTTCTATGCGCTGGTGTTCGGGCTCATTCACGGGCTTGGCTTTAGCACCTTACTCAAAAACATGTTGGGTAAAAACGAAACAATAATCGGTCAGTTGCTGTCTTTTAATCTGGGAATTGAAGTCAGTCAGTTGTTTATTGTTGCCATAATATTGATGCTGTCCTTTATTTTTGTCCGGTTGCTAAAACTCAATCGAAAAGAGTATGTTGTGTTCGTCAGCGGCGGCATTGCAGCGCTTGCCATTGAGATGATGATTGAACGATTTCCGGTTTAAAAAATCATTCAATGATGATATGGATGTTTGAACCACAAAAGCGCTAAGAAGAAAAGTTGCACAAAGATTTCTTTGATTTTATTCGTGATTCTTCGTGCATTCTGTGTCTCGTGGTTCAAAATCTGCGTTATCTGCAGGAGAAAAATTTATATAACAAAACATGAATAAAACCATTATATTTTTCGCGGCTTTTCTATTGGCAACCCCAGCCTTCTCGCAGGACATTCAAAACAATCCCGGCTCAAACCACGGTAACAAGTTTGAACAGTTGGGAACCATACTGCCAACACCCAACCAATACCGCACGGCAAGCGGCGCGCCCGGGCCCGGCTACTGGCAGCAACGCGCCGATTACAACATCACCTGTAGTTTGGATGAAGACAAACAAAAGCTTACCGGCAGCGAGACGATTACCTACTTCAACAATTCGCCCGATGCGTTGAATTATTTATGGCTTCAGCTGGATGAAAACCAGCACAGCAGCATCAACAATGCGGGTTATCAGAATCCGTCTTCGTTAAACGGCAATGCGGTGAGTACAAGAACGATGGACGCCATGCTGAGAGAACGGGGCGACAATGGTTTCGGCGATAACATCACCAAAATAACCGATGCAGGTGGCAAGCCTTTATCTTATACCATCAACAAAACGATGATGCGGATTGACCTGCCCGACACATTAAAACCAGGACGGAAAATTGTGTTCAATGTTGACTGGAATTATCAGATTACCGACCGTATGACGGAAGGCGGCAGAGGCGGTTACGAATACTTTCCCGGCGATGGTAATTACCTGTTTACCATGACGCAATGGTACCCGCGCCTTTGCGTGTACAGCGATTTTCAGGGCTGGCAAAATCATCAGTTTGCGGGCAGCGGCGAGTTTGCCTTAACCTTTGGAAATTTTGTAGTGAAAATGACCGTGCCCGCCGATCATATTGTGGGTGCAACAGGCCAATGTAAAAACTATCAGCAGGTTTTAAACGCTTCGCAATACGCCCGCTGGCAACAGGCGCAAAACACCACATCGCCTTTGCAGATTGTAAATTTAAACGAAGCAAAAAAAGCAGAAGCCGGCAAAAGTAAAGCCACTAAAACCTGGATTTTTAATGCCAATATGGTGCGCGATTTTGCGTGGACAAGTTCGCGTAGGTTTTGCTGGGATGCCATGCCCACAACGGTGGCCGGCAAAAAAATTATGTGCATGAGTTTTTATGGCAAAGAAGCGTATGGCCTGTACAGCAAATACTCAACAAAATTAGTGGCGCATACCGTTCGAACCTATTCGCAGTTTTCTATACCGTATCCGTATCCGGTAGCGCAAAGCGTGGAAGCTGCCAATGGCATGGAATACCCGATGATTTGTTTTAACTACGGCAGAACCAATGCTGATGGCACGTATAGTGAAGCGGTGAAGAATGGAATGATTGGTGTGATTATTCACGAAGTGGGACATAATTTTTTTCCCATGATTGTGAACAGCGACGAGCGCCAGTGGACGTGGATGGATGAAGGTCTCAACTCGTTTTGCCAATACTTAACCGAAGAATTATTTGATAATAAATATCCTTCCAAACGTGGCCCCGCTTACCTGATTGCCGATTATATGAAGTTGCCGAAAGACCAGTTGGAACCCATCATGACCAATAGCGAAAACATCATTCAGTTTGGCAACAATGCGTATGGAAAACCGGCAACGGGTTTGAATATTTTACGCGAAACCATTATGGGCAGAAAGCTGTTTGATTATTCGTTTAAAACCTACGCCGAACGTTGGGCGTTTAAGCATCCCACACCGGCCGATTTTTTCAGAACGATGGAAGATGCGAGCGCAGAAGATCTGGATTGGTTCTGGCGTGGCTGGTTTTATGGCGTTCAGCCCTGCGATATTTCGATTGACAGCGTTAAGGCTTTAAAATACGACGCCACTTTGCAGGCAACAGTTGTAGATACAGCAAAGCCAAAATATATAGACAAACCTGCGCTGAACGATTTTGAAGACCTCAATAAAATTCGCAACCGGCAAGATCCGAATATCCATTTCTTAACTGATGTTGATACATCGCTACGCGATTTTTACTGGAAGTACGACAGAGGCATCAATGTTTACGATTCGGTTTATACTTATAAACTGCCGCCGCCTTCTTACGATGTGATGAGCGATACCTTGCAGGCTAAGTATGCCGGTAAATATCTGTACGAAATTTCGTTCAGCAACAAAGGTGGCCTTGTAATGCCGGTAATTGTTGAGTTTGTATATGCCGATGGAAGTAGAGATACTTCCCGTATTGCTGCACAAATATGGCGTAAGAACGAGCAGCATTTTAGTAAGATTTTTTTATTGGATAAACAGGTTTCCGCTATTCATCTCGATCCGCTGCGCGAAACGGCAGACATTGATTTAACCAACAATAACTGGCCATCGGTTGCAGCGCCGGGCAAGTTTGCGGTGTATAAAGACAAGCAAGCCGCGCGTGGGCAAGCCATTGGCGTAAACCCAATGCAGAAGGCAGAAGAAAAACAATAAAGTATATTTATTTTAATGAAAGCCGGTTATAATTTGTAAGCGTCTTTTGTGTAGTTGGTGTGATAATTTAGAGAACATAATGTTGTTTGGTGCAGTGATACTTTTGGTTTGTCTATGTACTTGTAATGAGTGAGAATTGATAAGAACTTTTTTCATTATCTATGTTTGACAACTCGAATAGACAAATCAATATCTGCTGATTGTCAATAAACTTCGCCATTTATAACTGTCAGTTGGTAAGTTATATTTATTGGCTGTGATTCTTTTTGACAATAAAATTTCTGGTCGTGTTACGGAATGTATGGCAGTTGAATTCTAATGGTCTGTGTTCTCAACCGGGGTATATTTTCGGTTTGTGAGGACACAAACCGATAGTGCTTTCGACTGCTAAATTTGTTTATCATACATGTAAAGATTCAACCGGAATCATCATTATAATGCAACCAAAAAAGATGAAATTCAAAAAAATAATTGTCCTTGCTTTACTATCAGTGTTTGTTACGATTACTAACGCTCAAAATCCTGACAATCCTATTTTACAGCAATGGACTAACAAGGATGCGAAGTATAACGATCCGCAAAACGGAAATCCTTTACTACCAGGATATTATGCCGATCCAACTATTATTGAAGATAAAGGCATCTTTTATATTTACGCAACCAGCGATCTTACCTCATGGGATGCGATAACAAAATTGGGTGTTTGGAGTTCTTCTGATTTAAAAAACTGGACCTGCAAATATTTAAACTGGCCAACAAAAGAGCAATGCCAGAGCAGCACCGGTATGAAAGATGGCGTGTGGGCGCCAAGTGTGGTAAAAGGAAAAAACGGAAAGTTTTACATGTATGTAACCATCGGGCGGGAAATATGGGTAGGCATTTCAGATGCACCCGGCGGACCCTGGAAAAATGCACGTGCCGATAACGGACCATTAATCCGGCAGAAGGAATATGATTATGTAGAAACCATCGATGCAGAATGTTTTATTGACGATGACGGACAACCTTATTTATACTGGGGATCGACTGACTTAAGTTTTGATATTGAAGGAAGATGCCTTGCTGTAAAACTAAATCCCGACATGATATCTTTCAGCGAAGCGCCCCGCGATGTAACGCCGCCCCATTATTTTGAAGCGCCCTATATGCTGAAACGAAACAATAAATATTACCTCATGTATTCCTGGGGTCATACCTGGGATAAAACTTATCAGGTACGATACGCAACCGGCAAATCTCCTTTTGGTCCCTGGCAGGAAGGGCCGGTGCGTCCTATTTTAGTGGCCAATGAAAAAGACGACATGATTACTTCTACCGGACATCATACGGTATTACACTATCAAAATAAATATTACATCATCTATCACCGTTTTAATACGCTGAATAAATACGACATTTCAGCCAAACTTCGACAGGTATGCGCTGATGAACTTACTTTTAATGCAGATGGATATTTACAACATGTGATAGCTACCAACAAAGGCATATCGCTGCCAGCTACCAGTAAGGAAAAAAATATTGCCTTCGGTGCCAAAGTATATAGTTCTTCCGATCTTGATACCGTTTGCAAAGCGGCGTATGCAAATGACGAAAATAATGGAACGTTGTGGATTGGCGGTACAGCACCAGAAGAATGGCTACAACTGGATTTTGAAAAATCAATTGCTATTAATAAGATTGAGGTTTATCCTGAATTTCCTATTTATGCTTATCATTATAAAATTGATATTTCTGATAACGGAACCAACTGGAAAACGGTTGATGATGGCATGGAAAATAATACCATAGGCTCTCCAGTTAAAGTACAAAAAAAAATGCAGGCGCGGTTTGTAAGAATCACAATGGCTAACAATAAAAATCTTCCCCGCCCGGGCATCTGGGAAATAAAAGTATTTTAATAACCATTTGTTTCGGCTGATAGCCTGCTATTAAATTGCAATAGAGTCAGATTCAGCTTTGTGCATACTAAATGGTTCGGTAAAGCTTTTGGGTTTGTAGTGAAAATAAATAGACATAGTAGAGGCATAGGTTTCACATAAATTTTCTATTACGCTTTTAGCGTGACAAGTTGTGTGTTTTTTCTTCCTATGATTTTATGTGGTTCGAAAAGTATCATACATGTAAAAGCACTACCGAATGTTTTATATAGTTTTTCATTACAGAACTTTTATTAAAATGCAACCGGGCAAAAAACGATGGCTTTATAATTATTATATTCATACAATACACCCACTTCTTTTTTATTCAGTTTTACCATATCAGAATACGCTGTATAATCACCTTTATAACCAGCATTACTTTTATCTATCAGTATATTTTTTCTGAAATTTTTTCCATCATTATAACTGATGCGCAAGGTAAGCGCATCGCGTTTTAAAGTATCTGCATTGTTGCACACAGCAACTATTGCTTTGTCACTTTTTTCACCCAAGGTAAGAATGCTGCCCTGGCAAACCGGGTCAGGTAACTGTTTATCAAAGTAAGTGTTATCCCACGCCTCGCCACCATTATAACTGATGGCAATTATTCTATTTTTAATATCGCCACGCTGGTTGCGCATGTTCAGCATAAGTTTATTGCCGCTTAATTCCGTTGCCATGTTTTCGTTACTGCCGGCAACGTTTACATCATTACTAACATGAAATGTGTTACCATGATCATCTGTGTAAAATCCATTGGCTTTATAGTCTGTATAATCAGGTTGCGGATTGCCTGCAGAATGATTAGCGGCAACATATATTCTGCCCGCATAATCGCCATGTGTTAATTGTATAGCATGGCCGGGTGTATTGGCAAAACTTCGCCAGTCTTCAGTAAAATTATAGGCGGAATTAATTTGAGGTTGTTTGGGTTTATGCACCTGCATGGTGATGTTAACCGAAGCGCTCCACGTAATGCCGTTATCTGTTGATGTTTTATACCATACTTCACGAAGCCCGTTGCCTTTTCTTATTTCATATTCATTATTGGTACCAGTATTATAAAATAAAAAAATTCTTCCTTGTGGATAATCAGGATCCGTCATATCAACAACAGGAGCGCAATTGCCAGCCTGCATACTATTGTTGTCAACAATTGTTTCCAGTCTGCTCCAGGTGCTTCCATTATTGGCACTGCGTTTCATTACAATATCAACGTTGCCAAAATCGCCGGAGTCATTTACACGACCTTCGCAGAAAGCAAGCAAGCTGTTATCGGGAGCTTTTATAATGGCAGGAATGCGAAAACTTTTATATCCTTCACTACCCGATAAAAAGACAGTTACTTTTTTTTGTTGGGCAATTGTAATAAAGCCCATCAATAGAAAGCTTGTAAAAAGAAATAATTTTTTTGGCAATGGGCTTCTATTTTAAATGTTTGATGTCCGCAAAAATTCTGTTTACAAACTTAGCGTTTGTAAAGTCTTCGTTATATAAAATAAAGTCGGGATTTTGTGTAGGGTTTATATCATCACTGCATTATCAATAAAAACATGACATAAATTTTGATTCAAACGATTGCCGTTTAATTGGCACGAACAGAAAGATAAATTTGCTGACTTCATCTTTTATTAAACAAACTTTATTTTTGATCTATTATCCTCATTAACGTGCATAAATCGTCACATAAGAATGACTTCCTATGGAAATTTTGAAGTAGTTTTTAAGCCATTTTTATTCAAATTTTGTCATCATGAAAAAAGCCCTTTTGCTATCTCTTGCATTCCTTTTTTTGCAGCTTGCCAACGCACAGCAATCGTATGTTACAGTAAAAAATCAGCAGTTTTTATTAAACAACCAGCCGTATTATTTTATTGGTGCCAATTACTGGTATGGCGGGTTGCTTCCGCTTAAAAAAGATAAAAGCAAAGGCATTGAGAGGCTGCGCATAGAACTTGATTATTTAAAAGCAAATGGTGTTACCAATCTCAGGGTATTGGGTGGTTCCGAAGGTTCGGGAATTATCAATGGCGTTACGAGAGTGGGTCCGCCGATACAAATAGAAGAAGGTGTTTTTGATCCGGATTTTTTGAAAGGTATGGATGCTTTTTTAAATGAACTGGACAAACGAAAAATGACCGCTGTTATTTACCTTAGCAACAACTGGAACTGGAGCGGCGGCTTTCTTCAATACCTGCGTTGGAACCATGAAATTCCTGATTCTATCTTTTTAAAAGATATTTCGTGGACGATGCTTGGCGACTATACCTGCAAATTTTATGATTGCGAGCAATGTGTTACCGATTATCGCAACCAGGTAAAATATATTGTTAACCATGTAAATTCTGTCACGCATAAAAAATATTCAGAAGAACCATCCATCATGGCCTGGGAAATTGCCAACGAGCCGCGACCGATGTGTCCATCCGCGGTAAATTCTTATAAAAAATTCATCAGCACTACCGCTTCGTATATTAAGGAGTTAGACCCGAACCATTTGGTTACTACCGGCACCGAAGGATACCAAAGTACACAAGGCATGCCGCTGTATCAGGAAATAAATGATGATAAAAATATAGACTATCTCACTATTCATATCTGGCCAAAAAACTGGGGCTGGCTCGATGTAAAAAACATACCTGGCAGTATTGATTCTGTTGTTATAAAAACGGTTACTTATATCAACCAGCATGAAGCAGTTGCAAAAGAATTAAATAAGCCATTGGTAATTGAAGAGTTTGGATTGCCAAGAGATCAGCAGTCTTTTGATATGAGTTCAACTACAAAGTACAGAGACATTTATTACAGTAAAATGTTAAGCGAATGGTTGAACAGTAAAAAAGCGGGTGGCGTTTTAGCAGGTGTAAATTTCTGGGCTTATGGCGGCATTGCCAAAACAACGCAGGGGCAAACCTGGTGGAAGGAAGGCGACCCTTATATCGGCGATCCGCCTATGGAGGAGCAGGGTTTAAATACTGTTTTTAATGGCGATAAAACTACGTGGAATGTGATAGATTCATTTTCTAAACAAGCATCTAAAACAGATAAAAAAACGTCTGCCAATGCAAGTGCAAAAAGATAGAATGCGAAGGCACTCTTCAGGAAATTCAAATACGCAATAATGAATCTGACAAAAATACGGGTCAAACTATTGTTTTTGACAATGCTATTAATAGCATCTGGCAAAGGCAATTTGTTTGCCCAGGCAGAAAAAGAATACCTCATAACAAAATATGGTGCCATAGGCGATGGAAAAACGCTGAATACAGCAACCATTCAAAAAGCCATAGATGTTGCCTCTGAAAACGGTGGAGGAAAGGTAATTGTGCCGGAAGGTGTATTCCTCACAGGCACTTTAGAATTAAAAAGCAATATTGAACTGCGCATAGAGATAAATGCCACGTTATTGGGAAGTGCTAACTCTTTTGATTATCGAAGTCTCGAAATGAAAGGCCGGCCGGAAAGTCCTAAAAAAGACGATAATTCACAGTTGGCTTTATTGGTTGCGTATGGTGTAAAAAATATTTCAATTACCGGAAAAGGAACCATAGACGGGCAGGGAACGGCGCTTGCCATAAATGTTGATAGCCTTCATCATGCGGGCATTGTAATTGACCCCGATTATTCTATTCAGTCCAACAGGCCTAATGAAAAAATGCGGCCGAAACTGATTCGGTTATCCATGTGTACCAACGTTTTATTTACACAAACTACTTTCAAAAACTCAGCCTGCTGGGGCTTGTCGTTAGAGTTGTGCTCCCATGTAACAATGGATAGTATAACTGTTTTCAACCGTGCCTATTGGAACAATGATGGAATGGACATTACAGATTCAAAAAATGTGCGCATCACCAATTCTACAATTAATTCTGCGGATGATGGTATCTGTTTAAAATCATATTATCCGGGCTATTATAATGATTCCATTTTAGTTGCGAATTGCACCATCATCTCCGGCGCCAGCGCTTTAAAATTAGGTACTGCCTCCATCGGCGGTTTCAAAAATATTACCATCAGACACATAAAAGTTTTTGACACCTATCGTTCGGTGGTTGCACTTGAATCGGTAGATGGTGGTTTTATTGAAAATGTTCATGTTTCCAATATCGTTGCTAAAAATACGGGCAATGCCATTTTTATTCGTTTGGGTCAGCGAAGTGGCAGTAAACCCGGTAGCATTAAAAATGTTTACATCGGCAATCTTACGGTGCAGGTTCCTCTCGGTCGTCCTGATCTTAACTATGATGTAAGAGTTTATGAAGCCGGTAATCACAATCCGCTCCCATCTTCTATTACAGGTATTCCAGGCAATTATATTGAGAATGTTATGCTGGAAAATATTGCAATTACGTATCCCGGCAGGGCATCAAAAGGGCAGGCCTATTTTCCGTTAAGCAGGCTGAGCCAGCTTCCTGAAAAAATGAAAGATTATCCCGAATTTTCTATGTTTGGCGAGTTGCCTGCCTGGGGTTTTTATGTGCGCCATGCAAAAGGTATTCACCTGAAAAATGTAACGCTTTTATTAAAAGATTATGAGTTTAGACCAGCCTTGGTATTTGATGATGTTAAAGGAATTAATTTGGAAAAAATCTCATTTCCTGGCAACATGCAGAGCAACCAAATAATTTTAAAAAACTGTGCAGATGTAAAAATGAAACCCAATAACAACAAGCAACTGATTCAGATGGATTGAATCAGTTCAGGCTGGCAGCTTTTTTAAGACACTTCTCTGCCATTTGTCTACAGGCTTTTCGACATGTAATATTGAAAATATTTTTTGTGCGGAGAGAGGGGGATTCGAACCCTCGTTACAGTTGCCCGTAAAACGGTTTTCGAGACCGTCCCATTCAACCACTCTGGCATCTCTCCGGCGTGTTGTTTCATAAAAAATCCCGCTGGTGCGGGAGAGCGGAGAGTTAGGGATTCGAACCCCAGGACCTGTTACAGTCAACAGTTTTCAAGACTGCCGCAATCGACCACTCTGCCAACTCTCCGGGTGCAAAATAATAGCGCGGGTATTGATCTGCCAAAAATTAATTCGCCTGTTATAAATTTTTCATCAGAAACGATTCAAATTTTGCAAATAAAATTGCCGCAAACACACAAAGGAAGCATGGGCAAACAATGAATATAAAAACTTTGTGTAACTTCTTTTCTTAGTGTCTTCGTGGTTCAAAGCGGGCTTACCAAACCGTTGTTAAATAAAAAATATAAAATGCCCGCATTCAGTTTTACCATTTATTTGTTTTATGAAAGTGCGGTTTCGTTTTTTCATTCTTTGTCTGGTTAGTTTTTTAGAAGGCGTAAGTGCGCAAAACACAGTATACCATGTACGCCTTAGCCTGCTTACCTGTGCGCCGGGCGCCGAGTTGTATTCGACGTTCGGGCATACGGCATTGCGCATACAGGACAGTTTGCGGCAAACCGATTTGGTTTATAATTACGGCACATTCGATTTTGACGATCCGGGCTTTTACATGAAATTCATTCGCGGCAAACTCGATTATTCTTTATCGGTTGATGCGTATCCGCAGTTTATGTATGAATACCAATATTTTCAGCGCAGCGTGTGGGAACAGGAACTGAACCTGACCTGCGGGCAGAAAGAGCAAATTATCAGCGCACTAAACCTCAACATGCAAGGCGCTAACAGACTGTATAAATACGATTTTATTTATGATAACTGCACCACGCGCGTGCGCGATCTCATCTTTCGTTCGCTGCCCGGAAGTGCGGTTGATAAACCACTGGTTCCCAAAGGCACAACAGCCCGAAATTTAATTCACGATTATCTCGACAATGGCGGCGAGCCGTGGAGTAAATTAGGAATTGATATATTATTAGGATCGCTGTTAGATAAGCCCGTTACCAACACCGTTGCCATGTTTACGCCCAAATATTTAATGATGGGACTTGATGCCGCTGCCATCAACAAAACGCAGCCGGTGGTAAAACAAAAAAGAACGCTGCTGAATGTGGCAACACCCGTTGAACCAATCTGGAATTACATGCCTTTGCTGGTATTTGGTATTGTTTGCGGCTTGTTAGTAGTACTGTATGTTTCGCCAAATAAAAAGGCGCAAACCATCAGTCGCTACGTAGATTCTTTCCTGTTGTATGTAACCGGTTTGCTGGGCGTGCTGCTCATTTTTATGTGGTGGGGAACCGATCACCGGATGACGAAAGACAATTACAATTTACTTTGGGCGTTGCCAACCAACCTGATAGCGGTACTGTTTTTATGGCGCAATCCGCCCTGGCTGAAAAATTATTTTTATATTGCTTTTGCTGTAACCGCAGTTACACTCATCGGCTGGTTTTGGCTTCCGCAGGAACTGAACATTTCGCTGGGGCCTTTTGTGCTGCTGATGCTATATCGGTACGGAAGTCTGGCTGTTAAAAAAATTGTCTGATGCCTCATTTTATCTATAAAAAATCATCTCAGTGGTATGTGAAAGAAGGCAATGGTTTTCCTGTTGTTTTGCTTCATGGTTTTGCCGAAGACGGCGATGTGTGGAAGCGCCAAACCGATTTTTTGAAAAATAATTTTACTGTTCTTGTGCCCGATTTGCCAGGCAGCGGCCACTCGCCGATGCTTCAAAAAGAAAGCGATGAAAAAGACATTACCATAACCGATTATGCCAATTGTATGTATGCGTTATTGCAACACGAAAAAATTGAAGATTGCGTTGTAATCGGGCACAGCATGGGCGGCTACATTACACTGGCTTTGGTAGAAAAATGTAAAGATAAAATCAGAGGTTTTGGCTTTGTTCATTCCACTGCATTTGCCGATAGCGAAGAGAAAAAAGCGATGCGTATAAAAGGCATCTGTACTATTGAACAATATGGCAGTTATGCGTTTATCAAAGGCACCACACCAAATTTATTCTCATCAGAATACAGGAAAGAAAATGCAAACGAGATAGAAGATTTAATAGAAAGCGGGCATCATTTTGCACCTGCCGTTCTGCAACAATATTATAACGCCATGCGGCTGCGCGAAGACAAAACTGCGGTATTAAAAAACAGTGCTTCGCCCGTCTTTTTTATCGCGGGAAAAGAAGACAAAGCCGTCCCACTTGCCGATGTGTTGCAGCAGGTGCATCTGCCTGCCGTATCTTACATTCATATTTTAGAAGGCGCAGCGCACATGGGCATGTGGGAAAAGGCGGAGAAAGTGAATGAGCATATCTTTCAGTTTGTACAAGATATCGCCGCACCCAAACGTTTAAAATATACCTGAGCAAAAGCTACCTGCTTTTTAGTAAGCCGTACATCATGATAAAACACCTGCTATTTTTTTTTATACTTTTTTTCTCTGCCAACCTGTGCTTTGCCACGCACATTGTTGGCGGCGAAGTGTTTTATGAATATCTTGGTGTTGCGCCCGGTGGTGGTAAAAGCACGTATCAGGTTACGGTGCGCCTTTTCAGAGATTGCCTTGTACCGTGTGGCGGTGGCAGTAATGTAGCTTGTTTACCATCGCAAACGGTTGTTGCAATATATGAAAACGGAAATGGAAACCGATATGTAAATAAACTTACGTTGCCGTTATCAGATGATCAGACTTTTTCTTTAGACAATTCTAACCCCGCAGATTATCCACCCTGCATTACAAGCAAACCTCCTGTTTGTTATGAAGTAAAAATATATACGGCAACGGTTGTATTAACTGATAACGACGCGGGCTACATCGTTGCTTACGAAAACTGTTGCCGCGCCACCACTTTAAATGTGGTAAACGATAACCGGTATTCGCAGCAAAGCCTGCCCGGTGTTACTTACGATTGCACCATTCCGGGTAAAAATTTATTGCCATCGGGGCATAATTCCACAGCGGCTTTCGATTTAAAAAAACCAGACCTGATTTGTTACAACAGCCGGTTTACATTAGAGTATAGCGCTACCGACCCGGATGCCGGCGATTCTATTTCTTTTGCTTTTACACCGGCATATACATCAGGCGAGCCTTTTAAGGGTGCTAATGATGGCGAGCCTGCCGAAGCGCCGCCTTACCGCAATGTAACTTACAACAGCGGCCGAAGTTTTTCAGGCAACAGTCCGCTCGGCCCAAATGTAACCATCAACCCTGTAACAGGGCAAATCAGCGGCATTTCGCCGGCAGCCGGTTTGTATGTGGTAAGTGTTGTGGTATATGAATGGAGAAACGGAATTAACATTGCGCAGCACCGCAAAGATTTCATTCTACGGATTGAAAACTGTAACATTCCGGCTGCCGAACTGAATGCTTCTTACATTACCTGCAACGGGTTTGATCTTACATTTACCAACGAATCAAACTCGGCAAATATCAATTCATATTATTGGAATTTTGGCGATACAAATGCGCCTGTTGATACATCGGTTAACCCGGTTGCTGCACATACTTACTCGCAGGCCGGCACGTACAAAGTAACCCTGATTACCAATAAAGGTGGTGAATGTTCTGACACGGCAACCACGGAAGCGAATGTGTTTCCTGGTTTTATACCTGACTTTTCGGTAACAGGAAGTTGCGTGCAGGGCACCTTTATTTTTACCGATAAAAGCACCACCGCTTACGGTATTGTGGATAGCTGGAACTGGAATTTTGGCGATCCGAATTCTTCTGCCG
The DNA here is from genome assembly GCA_965199905.1 of Ilyomonas sp. Classification (GTDB taxonomy): domain Bacteria; phylum Bacteroidota; class Bacteroidia; order Chitinophagales; family Chitinophagaceae; genus Ilyomonas. Next base: position 28,255 of record CBDAUM010000001.1, read on the forward strand.
ACAGTTCGCATCTTAAAAATCCGGCGGCTTATAAATACAGTCAGACCGGAACTGTAACGGCACAACTGATTGTTACCAATTCCAAAGGCTGCATGGATACACTTGACAAAGAAATAATCATTTATGAAAAGCCGCTGATTACGCTGCCGTTTCGCGATACGCTGATCTGTAGTATAGATTCATTACAGCTTTTGGCTTCATCAGATGCAAACGCGCAATATTCGTGGACGCCGGTGATAAACATCAGAAATGCCAACACGGCTAATCCGGTTGTGCATCCGCAGCGCACAACAATGTACTACATAAATGTAGATGAAGGCAATGGTTGTAAAAACAGAGATTCGCTGCTGGTAAATGTTACCGATAAAGTAACGCTCAACATTGGTAACGACACGCTGGTTTGTTTAACCGATACGGCGCAGTTTCATCCGGCAACCAATGCTTTGTCTTTTAAATGGTCGCCCGCCGCAACACTGAGCAGTGCAACGGTAAAAAATCCGCTGGCGGTACCAACAGTTACCACCACGTATGCATTACAGGCAAGCATTGGAAGCTGTGTTGCCAACGATGATATTACGGTGCATACGGCGCCTTATCCCGTGGCAGATGCAGGTAATGCTAATCCTATCTGTTTTGGTGCAACAACGCTTTTAAACGCTTCTTACCAGGGCACCAACTTTGCCTGGTCGCCAGCCGGCAGTTTATTAAATGCCAATACGCTTTCACCAACCGCAGGGCCGGCAACTACAACGGTTTATACGTTTACAGCAACATACAATTCGGCGCAGGGCTGTCCCAAACCGGTAAGCGATACCGTAACCGTAGTGGTGATACCACCTTTGCAGGTGTATGCCGGCAGAGACACAAACATTGTTACAGGACAACCATTGCAGATGCAGGCAACGGGCGCAGAGTTTTATCGCTGGTCGCCACCAACCGGCATGAGCAATACCAATATTGCTGATCCAATTGTTACCCTGCCGCAAAATATCGACAGAATAATATACACGGTGAAAGGCAGCACAGCAGCGGGTTGCAGCAATATCGATTCGGTAACGGTTTACCAATATAAAACATTACCCGAAATTTTTGTTCCGTCGGCGTTTACGCCCGATAACGATGGCGTCAACGATATTTTAAAACCCATTGTGGCGGGCGTTAAGCGGTTCGAAAATTTTAGCGTGTACAATCGTCTTGGCCAGTTGCTATATACCACAGGTTCTATCGGGCAGGGTTGGGATGGCAATTATAAAGGACAGCGCCAGCCGCCGGGCGTTTATGTGTTTACAGCTACTGCAATTGATTATTTAGACAAACATTTAATGAGGAAAGGAACAGTGGTGCTGATCAGATAGTTATTCTTACTTAATACTTGCTATTATTGCAAATGATTATTTAGTAAATGATACGAGATTGCTATTGAAGATTTGAAGCAAGGAAACGTCATTCCGCAAATGCCGCCAACACAATGATAAAATTGTAATCAAGCTCATGGGCGGCTTTGTGCTGAATCTGATTTTGCATTTTAATCAGCTTATTGTTATTGAAAAATTATTTAGAAGTTAAAAAGTATAAAACTACAGTCATCAGATTTCGCACAAAGCCTTCGCAGTTACAATGAGTGTGCAGGCTTGTGTTGAAGGCATTTGCGGAATAACGACGCGAATTGATCTAATTCAATGAGTTGATTAAAATTATAGAAAATTATACACTGCATAAACAACCAATTATCTCTTTAAAAAATCATACAAAATCCCGATTTATACATTGCTCGCAAACAAAAAAATATTACTCGGTATCACCGGCAGCATTGCAGCTTATAAAGCTATCGCACTGGTAAGATTGCTGGTAAAAGAAGGCGCCGAAGTAAAAGT
>CBDAUM010000002.1:0-9601 GCA_965199905.1 Ilyomonas sp.
CGACGATACAACAGATGAAGATATGTTTATTGCCCTGACTGATAAAGCTTACACAATTAAGGTAGGCAGCAACCTTTCGGCAGCGCGTTATTATCTGAACGATGTGCCTGATGTGAGGCGTTTTTTGAAAGGCATTTCATCTACGCATTTAACTGTTAGCAAAGTTATCAGCCGCATCCGGCAAGCGGTACCAAAAACGCTGAAACGTTTGCACAAAAGGCCGTAACATGGTTTGAAGCACAACTGGCGTTTCAGGTTGTTCCGGTTCTAAATTTTCTTTCAAAACTCGTAATGTGTGAATCATTTTTCTACCGAATATATTCTTATCATCGGCTGTTCTTTTATTATTGTTTCATACCTGTTTTCAATATTGTCGCGTTTTATAAAAGTGCCTGCTGTATTACTTTTAATGGCCTCCGGCATTGTGCTGCGCTGGTTTTCTATCCGGCAACAATGGGGCATTGCCATATCGGGGCAAATTATAGAATTTTTAGGAACGGTAGGTTTAATTATGATTGTGCTGGAAGCCGGTCTTGATCTGCAGGTTGAACGGAACAAAACAAAAATAATCCGAAACTCTTTTTTTGCAGCGTTAATTATCTTTCTGCTTTGCGTGGGAGGCATTGCTTCCATCCTTCGTTTCTGGCTTGGCGAAGAAACACTCAGGTGCATTGTTTACGCCATTCCGCTTTCTATTATGAGCAGTTCTATTGTGATACCAAGCCTGCAACACCTTTCGGAAAGTAAAAAAGAGTTTCTGGTATATGAAGCTTCGTTCTCAGACATGCTTGGTATTCTGGTGTTCAACTTTTTTATCGGTAAAGAAATTTTATCAGCTTACACCGTCGTTCATTTCTTTTTTGTCATTATACTGGCGGTTCTTTTTTCGCTCTTTTTTTCGTTACTGTTGTTTGTTATTATTACCAAAACAAAAATGAACATCAAATTTTTTCTGGTGTTTGCCCTGCTTATTATTTTGTACGAAGGCGGTAAGCTGATGGAGCTTCCTTCGCTTCTTATTATTCTGATTTTTGGTATGCTGATGCGCAACTGGAATCATCTTTATAATTACCCTGTTTTTAAAAAATATTTTTCGGGCGATGAAGTGCGAAACACCAGTCGCTTTCTGCATTCCATCACAGCCGAAAGCTCGTTTCTTATCCGAACTTTTTTCTTTATTCTGTTTGGCTATTCCATCAATATTACCGAGATATTGCAACCAACTATCGCCATCATCGGCAGCGCTATTGTTGCCGTTCTTTTCCTTCTGCGTTTGCTGTATCTTCGTTTTTTTGTGAAAGAAAGTGTGTATCCCGAAGTATTTTTCATTCCGCGCGGGTTGATAACAATTCTGTTGTATTATAAAATACCGGCAGCCCTGCAGCTGAAAGAATTTGATGATGGCATTCTGTTTTTCATAATCCTGCTTACAAGTATTGTTATGATGCTCGGCATGTTTTTTTATAAAAAAGAACCGGATTCTGTTGCCGAAGAAGTTTCAATAATTTAAACCATATTCATGCTTAGCCAACAGTTAAAAATATACCGCCGCGAACAGGTTTTAGCTTACACAAACCTGCGCAGGTTTGAAACCAAAATTGGTGAGGTAGTGCAAACGGCAGCGGCCACCGACAGTGCAGAAACTGCTGTGCAGCAAACGGATGCGAAATTTGTAATTGTTGGTGTTCCGGAAGATATTGGTATCAAAGCGAATGAAGGCATTGGCGGCGGCAGCGCCTGGAATTTTTTTCTCAGTTCTTTTTTAAACATACAAAGCAATGACTTCTTCGATGGCAGTAATATTTTGCTGTTGGGACAACTTGAATTTTGCGGGCATTGCCGAAGTAATTGAAAGCAATACGGGTAATAAACAAGAGCGTATAGATGCATACCGGCACAGCGTAACCCGTATTGATGAAGCCGTGGAAGATGTGGTAAAAATGATAACGGCCAATGGTAAAATTCCGGTTGTGGTTAGCGGCGGTCATCACAATGCGTATGGCTGCATTAAAGGTGCTGCCAAAGGTTTATACAAAAAAGGAGAGATACCGATTGCGCAAATTAATGTGATAAATTTAGATGCCGACGCCGGTTATAAACCATTGGAAGGACGACATAGCGCCAATGCCATCCGGTATGCGGACGAAGATGGTTACTTAGAAAAATATTGCGTGATTGGCTTACACGAAAACAACATAACACAAAATTCCTGGCTGGATATTGCTAACAATCCGTTCTTCGATTTTATTACTTATGAAGATATTTTTGTTCATGGAAAACAAAGTTTTTCCGATGCGGTTCATCATGCCATCAACTTTACCGGAAACGAACTTTGCGGTATCGAACTAAACCTTTCTGCCGTTCAGCAGCCGGGCGCATCGGCGGTTGGCGTATCGGCACTGCACGCAAGGCAATTTATTCATATCGCTGCATCAAACACAAAGCCTGCTTATCTGCACATTGCTGAAGCGTATAACAGAACAGCAGATAAATATGATGCGGAAGCTGCCGGCAAGCTGATTGGTTATGTGGTGAGCGATTTTATTAAAGCGATGAATTATTAGGATTTATACTTTTTGCTATCATGCACATTTGCTTCTCATTTTCCCGGTAACCTGTTGATTAATCAGTTATTTGTTTTCAGCCTTTTTGGTTATAAAAAAAGAGACGTGTGATGACTGCAAAATAAGACTTGCGGTTGTATAAAATTTTCAACAGAAACGAACTCTTTGGCATCGAACAAATTGCCTGTTCTTTGAAAGAACAAGTTTATAAATTTATGCTGTTTTTACGGCTGCTGAATATTGTTTTTGCAATGCATTGTCTGAAATATATATTATGCGGTTGCTTTATTCGAGCCGCTTATCTTTCTCTATCGTAAACAAACTGCTGATCAGTTATTTTAAACCGATGTACACCACTTGGTGATCAGAAACAGGGTGAAATTTTTAAAAGCAAATTCAGCTTCCTGAACAGTATTGTAGCGAGGTACTAAATGCCGGTTTTTGTTATAGAAAAGCTTTCAACAACTATTGCAGGTAAAGCGGTTGCTTTATCAATATTATAAAAAGTGTGTTTGATTTGTATTGATATTGACAAGAACAGGAATTGATAAGAGATGATAATTCCGATGATAAAAAATGCCGCTACAAAAAACATTGCCAAAAAATTTTCTGGGTGTTATACAAACGCAAAACCCCAGGTATAAATTACCAGCCCGCTAAAATAAACAAGCATAGCAGTAAGCATGATAGTGCTTCCAACAAGCAAGCCAACGGCGCTTATCAATCCCAATAAAATAAGTGCGATTGAATAATAGGTTACCAATTTTTTCCGCCTGATTAAATGCAGGTATTCAAAGCGGCTGACGGGCAGCACAAGGGTTAAAAAAATAATTGCTGCAAAATACTGATTGCCTGTTTCAACCGTTGGCAAATAACCGCCAAACAGGGCCGTAGCTATACTTACAGCAAATAACGAAGCAATGATGCCTGCAATTCTTTTTTCTAATGTATTCAACACATAATTGCCTTCCTTTGAAAACAGCAATACGGTATTGGCCATACTTGCGCCAACCCACGAAAAAATAACAAACAACAGGTACAAACCAATGAGCGAATAGGCGAGAATATCAGCGCCGGCAAAAGAAGAAATACCTGATAATAAACGAAATGAAACCCAGATAACCAATATGGTAATCCAGCGCGCTTTTTTTGTTTTTGCCGATAACCATAACGAAAACATCAGCAGCCAGCGATATGGCAACAGCCGCGCTTTTAAAGATTCTTTATAACCGCTTTTTGCACGCTTGTTATTCGGGTTGATGCGTAACGCTTCGCGAAAATGCTGACGTGCATCTTTATGCTTTCCGCTTTCTAAAAAAATCCACCCAACATTGGTATGCGTGAAGTCGTCATCAGGGTCTATGGACAAAGCTTCGCGGATGGTTTCATAAGCTTCGTCTTTGTTTTTTAAGCGAAGCAATGCCTGTGTGCGCGCGTTTAAACAAGTGAGGTCTTCGGCATATACTGCCAGGCCTTCATCCGCTTTTTCCAATGCTTCTTTGTAACGGTGCAGATCGAGCATAATATAAGCGTACAAGCCATAATAAGCCGATGCCTCAGGGTTGAGTTCGAGTGCAGAGTTCAGTTGTTCAATCGCTTCATTCTTACTGTTCATCTGATAATAACAAAACGCCATCAGATAAAATACGCGATGATAATAAGGCATGTACGAAGCGCAATCTTTCAACAGGCGCAAGCCTTCGTTAAATTGCTTGGTATCTATTTTACATTCGGCCAAAAGCAGCAGGGCTTCGGCATCTTCAGGGTTTTCGCGCAGCGCATAACCCACTTCTTTTTCCGCATCTTTTATTCTTCCCTGCTGAAACAAGAGCCGCGCCCGTTGTAAATATTCGTTGGTTGCAAACATGATTGGTAAGCTGTTAGCCGTAAGCAATCAGCTTTCAGCTTTTAAGTAATTGAATTTTTATGAGCCATCAGCTTATAGTTATCAGCCATTAGCTTTATGCCTTGTTGCCTGTGTTTTCACTTTTTCAGCTTCATGTATTGCAAAATATCATCGTACAAGCCGCTTTCGTTGGCGTACAATGCATAATTGCGTGCCGTGCTAAACCATTCCTGCGTGGTGGCTTTGTGCTGTTTGGCTGCTTTCTGCATATCTTTCGTTGTTAGTTTTTCTATACTTCCTTTGGTTAAACTTTCTTCCAGTTTACCTTCGGTTGCAATGTCAACAATCGCTTTCAAATCGGCGCCCGAATATTCCGGTGTTGCTTTTGCAATGCTGGCTGTATCTATGTTTTCGGCGGGTTTATCTTTCAAATGCTGCTTAATAATTTCCTGTCGGCCGGCTTCATCGGGCGGCGCCACAAATACAACACGGTCAAAGCGTCCCGGCCGCCGAAATGCGCTGTCAATGCTCCAGGGTGCGTTAGTAGCGGCAAGTATTAAAACACCTTCGTTGCTGTGCTGCACGCCATCCATCTCTGCCAGAAACTGATTAATAACATGGCGCATGCTGCTTTGCTTTAAATCGCTGCGGCTGGCGCCCAATGCATCTACTTCATCAAAAAATAAAACACAGGGCGCGTTCTCTCTTGCCTGTTGAAACACAGCATGAAGATTTTTTTCGCTGTTGCCCATCCACATATCCAGAATATCGTGCAAACCAATGTTGATAAACTTTGCATCAATTTCGCCGGCCGTTGCTTTTGCCAGATATGTTTTGCCGCAGCCCGGCGGACCGTATAACAATATTCCGCCCCCTGCTTTTTTTCCAAACGCTTTGTATAAATCCGGATTTTTTAAAGGCTGAATTATCTTTAATGAGATCTCTTTTTTAATCTTCTCCATGCCGCCAACATCAGTAAAACGCATATCGGGTTTTTCCATGAAAAACTCTGGCTTCTGGCTGCGCCGGTTGCCATAAAACGGGTCTTCGTCATCATCAAATTCAGACAGATCATCTATGGCGAAATCGTCGTTTGTGTTAACCGATGTGGCGCGTAGCGAATTGTCTATTTCTTCATCCTGAAAAGATGGATTTTGCGTCAGCACTTTTTTATAGATTTCTACGGCTTCGCTTAACGAATCTTCGCGTATGAGGCAGCGTACAAACTGAACCATCTCATCCCACAGCAAAGCGTTTTCCTTACTAAGCGCTTCATAAATTATGATGGCGGCCGAGTATTTTTTTTGCTTGTAATATATGGCTGCGAGGCCTTTGCGCGCCTTGCTGTTTCCATAGTTGCGCTTCAAAATTTCGGCATACTGCTCGGCAGCTTCTTCATTGTAATTCGCTTTCAACATCAGTTCTGCCAGGTGCAAACGAAGCGGAATATTATCCGGCGATAACTGCACCGCTTCTTTTAATTGATTTATTCCTTCATTCATTTTAAAATCTTGATAAAGGGCAAATATATTTCAATACGGCAAATAGCTTGTTAAGAAGGTGAAGGCATGAGGTATGCGTTGGAAGACTTTGGGTTTGGGTAGCAGATGGCAGCACAAGATAAGAACGTATTTTAAAAATTTTTTAGAAACATCTTTCAGGAGGTTCGCTGCAACAAAGCGATACTAATCTTAGCTTCCACATCTTCATCCGTTTTTTTTCATACACACGGCTGTTGATTCGCCGTTCTTATACAGACTTAAAGCCTTCACTTGTGGCGTAAGGCCCTCCACATTCTGCGTACCGGTATTCCACTTACTAATTAAAATCTGCTCTTTAAGAGAAATTTCTCTTTGCTCTCCATTTAGCGTAACCTGCGCATAAATGATTCCTTTAAATGTTTTCGTTTTTACCGGTCTGCACAAAAAACATAATAGAAAACGTGTTTGTTGTTTTCATTGTATAACTTTTGAGGGTTCTTAATCAACCGCACCCTATTTAAGCCACTTATTTAAAAGTCATTATGTGAGTGAGATAAAAAAAGAAAATGAATACCAATCAAACCGTTTAGAACTCACAGTAATAGTATCTGTTCATCAATTAGTTGCGCACTAATTCGTGAGTAAAATAATAATTCCTGACGAACTCAGGATTAACTCACGAATGATTTGTATTCGTTTGAATAGATTTGATATAAGCCAGCAACAAAAAAGCCTGTAAATACAATTATTTACAGGCTTTTGTTCTTCTTTGACTTACTATTTGTCGGGATGACAAGATTCGAACTTGCGACCCCACGCCCCCCAGACGTGTGCGCTACCGGGCTGCGCTACATCCCGAAACCGGTGTGTGAAAGGGCTGCAAATGTATAAAGTGTTTTTATCAATTTGAGTTTATCTTGCGGCAAATTTTGCGGCTCCGCATGAATATCCTGCTCAAACAAGTCATTATTGCTGACCCACACTCAATTTACAACGGTACGGTAAAAGACATTTTTATTTCAAAAGGAACCATTTTCAGCATCGACGATGCCATTTCGCAGCCTGCCGATGTTACCATACAAGGCGAAGGAAAAACTTTTGTCTCTCCCGGCTGGTGTGATGTTTTTTCGCAGTTTTCCGATCCGGGTTTTGAGTATAAAGAAACACTGCAATCGGGTGCCGCCGCCGCCGCAGCCGGTGGTTTTACGCAAGTGTTTGTTGTGCCCAATACAACGCCTGTTTTGTACAACAAAGCAGGTGTGGAATATGTGGTTCAGAAGTCTAAAAATTTACCATCAGCGGTACGGCCGCTGGGCGCCATTACAAAAAATTGCGAAGGAAAAGAACTGGCCGAAATGTATGATATGCACCGCAGCGGCGCCGTGGCTTTTACCGATGGTTTGCAACCCTTACAATCGTCTCAGCTTATGCTGAAAGCGTTGCAATATGTAAAATCGTTTGAAGGCGTTATCATACAAATGCCGGTTGATAACAGCATTAACGCGGGCGGCCTGATGCACGAAGGCATTGTATCTACCCGGTTGGGTTTGCCCGGTATTCCGGCCGTTGGCGAAGAACTGATGATGAAACGGGACATCGGATTGTTGCAATACACCGGCGGCAGACTTCATATCACGGGCATTACTACGGCAAAAGGTATGGAACTGATACGCGCTGCGAAGAGGGAAAACTTAAACATCACCTGTAGCGTAACGCCTTATCATTTGTATTTTTGCGATGAAGATTTGCAGAGCTACGATACCAACCTGAAAGTAAACCCGCCACTGCGCAGCGCTGCCGACAGAGAGGCTATGCGTGAAGGTATTTTGGATGGTACGATAGACTGCATTGCATCGCATCATATACCGCAGCACTGGGACGATAAAGTGTGCGAATTTGAGTATGCAAAAAACGGTATGATTGGTTTGCAGACAAGCTTTGCCGTTATCAATACTATTTTTCCGGAGCTTCCGGTTAACAGGTTGGTGCAATTATTTTCGCTGAATGCAGGCGCTATTTTCAGTCTGCCCGCCGTTCGGGTAGAAGAAGGATCGGCTGCCGAACTTACTTTGTTTAACCGCGATGAAACAAGTACGCTGACAAAAGAAAATTCGCAAAGCAAATCTCTTAATTCGCCTTTTTTTAATTTGCCTTTGCGCGGCTTCGTTAAAGGCATTGTTCACAACGAAATTTTTAATTAAACAAATATGGAAAAGAAACCCCTTACGCCCCTCGCCGCCGGTTTGGTTGTCGGACTCACTTCCGTTGTTCTCTTTCTTGTTTATTATTTTACCGGACTTGTTTTTCAACAGAATCTGCTTGCCTGGCTGCCCGCTGTTGTTACTGTTATCCTGCTAATTGTTCTCATTGGTATGTGGAGCAATGCGAAAGATAATTTTGTAACCTTCGGAAGCTGTTTTGGTTTTGGTTTTAAAACCGTTTGCATCGCAACGCTCATCGTCTTTTTCTTTTCCCTGGTGTTCATCTATCTCACGCCCGATTATAAAACACAGGCGCTGCAGATGATGAAAGAAAAAATGAGAGAAAACAAACAAGCGACCGATGAACAGGTAGAAACCGGTATGAACTGGATGACCGGCCATTTTATGCTTGTTTCGCTGGGCGGTACTCTCTTTGGTAACTTGCTGGTTGGCGTTATCGGCGCTTTAATTGGTGCAGCCGTTGCTAAGAAAAAACCATTTAATCCGTTCATCCAGGTTAATCAAATTGGCGAAACACAACCATGAACATTTCCGTTGTAATTCCGCTGCTGAATGAAGAAGAATCGTTGCCCGAATTGTGCGACTGGATTGCGCGCGTAATGAAAGAAAATAGCTTTTCGTACGAAGTAATTCTGGTTGATGATGGCAGTACAGACAACAGTTGGAATGTGATAGAAAATATTGCACTGCAAAATGATTGTTTCAAGGGTATAAAATTTCAGCGCAACTACGGAAAATCGGCAGCGCTTAACGAAGCGTTCCGCGCGGCAAAAGGCGATGTGGTGATAACTATGGATGCAGATATGCAGGATTCGCCCGACGAAATTCCAGGCCTGTACAACATGGTTGTAAATGATAAATTCGACCTCGTCAGCGGCTGGAAAAAGAAGCGTTACGACAATGCGTTAACCAAAAATTTGCCTTCTAAATTATTCAACGGCGTAAGCCGCAAAGTAACCGGCATCCCGCTGCACGACTTCAATTGCGGACTAAAAGCATATAAAAACAAAGTGGTAAAAGGCATTGAAGTATATGGCGAAATGCACCGTTATATTCCGGTAATTGCCAAATGGTCGGGTTTTAAAAAAATAGGAGAGAAGGTAGTCGAGCATCGCCCGCGCAAATATGGTGTTACCAAGTTTGGATTGGAGCGTTTTGTAAACGGTTTTCTCGACCTTGGCACCATCATGTTTGTAAGCCGTTTCAGTAAAAAACCCATGCACTTTTTTGGTTTGTATGGCACGTTGTGTTTCTTTCTTGGTTTTGTGATGGTTATTTATTTGCTCATCGCCAAATTGTCGGTAAGCCAGTTTGCTTTAACCAATCGTCCTTCGTTTTATATCGCTCTGGCTGCCATGATTATTGGTATGCAAATGTTTCTGTCGGGCTTTGTTGCCGAACTTATTTCGCGCAATTCTGCCGACCGTAATAATTATCTCGTAGAAGATACCATTAATATCCGTTAAATAAAATTGCCCGCTGATGGCA
>CBDAUM010000003.1:0-10518 GCA_965199905.1 Ilyomonas sp.
GGAGCACTGTGAAGCTCAGATGTCTTGCCTTGGGGCTGTGGTGTGTACAACAGCTTCTGGTCGGCTGGATTGCTTCTCACACAGGGCAAGCCGGTTGCCTGGTGTGGTTCTGGTAGTAGAGAACAGCTGGTTTGGCATGCTACGGCCATACCATCCAGAACATACCCCTTCTCGTCCGATCAGGGAAGTCAAACTGGATTGGGCTCAACTAGTACTCGGCTGAGTGATCGCCCGGGAACCTTGAGTGCTGTAGTGTCTTTTGTCTTCAAGCTTGCTTGTTGCGTCTGCATAGTTTGCAGTGTCTCTTGTTTCATGCTTGCTTGTTGCATCTGCACAGTGTGCAGTGTCTCTTGTCTTCATGCTTGCTTGTTGCATCTGCACATTGTGCAGTCCACAGAAAACTGACTGCCTGCCAAAGAGTGAGTGCTGCCCAACACAGCTCAACACCTGGGTCCCCACCTATGCTTCCTGGCTGCCTCTTTACGCTTACACTGCAAGTGACTGGCTCAGCTGCATGGGCACCTACACCCCGTGCACACCTGGTTGGACCCAAAGCAAAGGGACATGCTCCAACCTCCCAACAGGTGCATGCTGCAGTCCACTGTGACGTTCTTAGCAGCTCTTTCAGCAGATGTGTTGATCATGGGCCTGGTTTGCGCCGGCAGTCAACGCACGCTTGATGTGCACCTGTGCGATGGACATGCAAATCACAGACCCTGTATCGAATCCCAGCTCAGTGAGGCTGAGATGGTCGGTGAGAGTCCATGCATGGTGTCTTGGGATGGCTCCCACCAGCTGATAGGAAGGCCCCCATTTGCTGATGGGAAGGCTCCCACTGGCCAATGGGAAGGCCCCCAAGGGGACCGCAAACAAGCCTGCAGAGGGAGCACTGTGAAGCTCAGATGTCTTGCCTTGGGGCTGTGGTGTGTACAACAGCTTCTGGTCGGCTGGATTGCTTCTCACACAGGGCAAGCCGGTTGCCTGGTGTGGTTCTGGTAGTAGAGAACAGCTGGTTTGGCATGCTACGGCCATACCATCCAGAACATACCCCTTCTCGTCCGATCAGGGAAGTCAAACTGGATTGGGCTCAACTAGTACTCGGCTGAGTGATCGCCCGGGAACCTTGAGTGCTGTAGTGTCTTTTGTCTTCAAGCTTGCTTGTTGCGTCTGCATAGTTTGCAGTGTCTCTTGTTTCATGCTTGCTTGTTGCATCTGCACAGTGTGCAGTGTCTCTTGTCTTCATGCTTGCTTGTTGCATCTGCACATTGTGCAGTCCACAGAAAACTGACTGCCTGCCAAAGAGTGAGTGCTGCCCAACACAGCTCAACACCTGGGTCCCCACCTATGCTTCCTGGCTGCCTCTTTACGCTTACACTGCAAGTGACTGGCTCAGCTGCATGGGCACCTACACCCCGTGCACACCTGGTTGGACCCAAAGCAAAGGGACATGCTCCAACCTCCCAACAGGTGCATGCTGCAGTCCACTGTGACGTTCTTAGCAGCTCTTTCAGCAGATGTGTTGATCATGGGCCTGGTTTGCGCCGGCAGTCAACGCACGCTTGATGTGCACCTGTGCGATGGACATGCAAATCACAGACCCTGTATCGAATCCCAGCTCAGTGAGGCTGAGATGGTCGGTGAGAGTCCATGCATGGTGTCTTGGGATGGCTCCCACCAGCTGATAGGAAGGCCCCCATTTGCTGATGGGAAGGCTCCCACTGGCCAATGGGAAGGCCCCCAAGGGGACCGCAAACAAGCCTGCAGAGGGAGCACTGTGAAGCTCAGATGTCTTGCCTTGGGGCTGTGGTGTGTACAACAGCTTCTGGTCGGCTGGATTGCTTCTCACACAGGGCAAGCCGGTTGCCTGGTGTGGTTCTGGTAGTAGAGAACAGCTGGTTTGGCATGCTACGGCCATACCATCCAGAACATACCCCTTCTCGTCCGATCAGGGAAGTCAAACTGGATTGGGCTCAACTAGTACTCGGCTGAGTGATCGCCCGGGAACCTTGAGTGCTGTAGTGTCTTTTGTCTTCAAGCTTGCTTGTTGCGTCTGCATAGTTTGCAGTGTCTCTTGTTTCATGCTTGCTTGTTGCATCTGCACAGTGTGCAGTGTCTCTTGTCTTCATGCTTGCTTGTTGCATCTGCACATTGTGCAGTCCACAGAAAACTGACTGCCTGCCAAAGAGTGAGTGCTGCCCAACACAGCTCAACACCTGGGTCCCCACCTATGCTTCCTGGCTGCCTCTTTACGCTTACACTGCAAGTGACTGGCTCAGCTGCATGGGCACCTACACCCCGTGCACACCTGGTTGGACCCAAAGCAAAGGGACATGCTCCAACCTCCCAACAGGTGCATGCTGCAGTCCACTGTGACGTTCTTAGCAGCTCTTTCAGCAGATGTGTTGATCATGGGCCTGGTTTGCGCCGGCAGTCAACGCACGCTTGATGTGCACCTGTGCGATGGACATGCAAATCACAGACCCTGTATCGAATCCCAGCTCAGTGAGGCTGAGATGGTCGGTGAGAGTCCATGCATGGTGTCTTGGGATGGCTCCCACCAGCTGATAGGAAGGCCCCCATTTGCTGATGGGAAGGCTCCCACTGGCCAATGGGAAGGCCCCCAAGGGGACCGCAAACAAGCCTGCAGAGGGAGCACTGTGAAGCTCAGATGTCTTGCCTTGGGGCTGTGGTGTGTACAACAGCTTCTGGTCGGCTGGATTGCTTCTCACACAGGGCAAGCCGGTTGCCTGGTGTGGTTCTGGTAGTAGAGAACAGCTGGTTTGGCATGCTACGGCCATACCATCCAGAACATACCCCTTCTCGTCCGATCAGGGAAGTCAAACTGGATTGGGCTCAACTAGTACTCGGCTGAGTGATCGCCCGGGAACCTTGAGTGCTGTAGTGTCTTTTGTCTTCAAGCTTGCTTGTTGCGTCTGCATAGTTTGCAGTGTCTCTTGTTTCATGCTTGCTTGTTGCATCTGCACAGTGTGCAGTGTCTCTTGTCTTCATGCTTGCTTGTTGCATCTGCACATTGTGCAGTCCACAGAAAACTGACTGCCTGCCAAAGAGTGAGTGCTGCCCAACACAGCTCAACACCTGGGTCCCCACCTATGCTTCCTGGCTGCCTCTTTACGCTTACACTGCAAGTGACTGGCTCAGCTGCATGGGCACCTACACCCCGTGCACACCTGGTTGGACCCAAAGCAAAGGGACATGCTCCAACCTCCCAACAGGTGCATGCTGCAGTCCACTGTGACGTTCTTAGCAGCTCTTTCAGCAGATGTGTTGATCATGGGCCTGGTTTGCGCCGGCAGTCAACGCACGCTTGATGTGCACCTGTGCGATGGACATGCAAATCACAGACCCTGTATCGAATCCCAGCTCAGTGAGGCTGAGATGGTCGGTGAGAGTCCATGCATGGTGTCTTGGGATGGCTCCCACCAGCTGATAGGAAGGCCCCCATTTGCTGATGGGAAGGCTCCCACTGGCCAATGGGAAGGCCCCCAAGGGGACCGCAAACAAGCCTGCAGAGGGAGCACTGTGAAGCTCAGATGTCTTGCCTTGGGGCTGTGGTGTGTACAACAGCTTCTGGTCGGCTGGATTGCTTCTCACACAGGGCAAGCCGGTTGCCTGGTGTGGTTCTGGTAGTAGAGAACAGCTGGTTTGGCATGCTACGGCCATACCATCCAGAACATACCCCTTCTCGTCCGATCAGGGAAGTCAAACTGGATTGGGCTCAACTAGTACTCGGCTGAGTGATCGCCCGGGAACCTTGAGTGCTGTAGTGTCTTTTGTCTTCAAGCTTGCTTGTTGCGTCTGCATAGTTTGCAGTGTCTCTTGTTTCATGCTTGCTTGTTGCATCTGCACAGTGTGCAGTGTCTCTTGTCTTCATGCTTGCTTGTTGCATCTGCACATTGTGCAGTCCACAGAAAACTGACTGCCTGCCAAAGAGTGAGTGCTGCCCAACACAGCTCAACACCTGGGTCCCCACCTATGCTTCCTGGCTGCCTCTTTACGCTTACACTGCAAGTGACTGGCTCAGCTGCATGGGCACCTACACCCCGTGCACACCTGGTTGGACCCAAAGCAAAGGGACATGCTCCAACCTCCCAACAGGTGCATGCTGCAGTCCACTGTGACGTTCTTAGCAGCTCTTTCAGCAGATGTGTTGATCATGGGCCTGGTTTGCGCCGGCAGTCAACGCACGCTTGATGTGCACCTGTGCGATGGACATGCAAATCACAGACCCTGTATCGAATCCCAGCTCAGTGAGGCTGAGATGGTCGGTGAGAGTCCATGCATGGTGTCTTGGGATGGCTCCCACCAGCTGATAGGAAGGCCCCCATTTGCTGATGGGAAGGCTCCCACTGGCCAATGGGAAGGCCCCCAAGGGGACCGCAAACAAGCCTGCAGAGGGAGCACTGTGAAGCTCAGATGTCTTGCCTTGGGGCTGTGGTGTGTACAACAGCTTCTGGTCGGCTGGATTGCTTCTCACACAGGGCAAGCCGGTTGCCTGGTGTGGTTCTGGTAGTAGAGAACAGCTGGTTTGGCATGCTACGGCCATACCATCCAGAACATACCCCTTCTCGTCCGATCAGGGAAGTCAAACTGGATTGGGCTCAACTAGTACTCGGCTGAGTGATCGCCCGGGAACCTTGAGTGCTGTAGTGTCTTTTGTCTTCAAGCTTGCTTGTTGCGTCTGCATAGTTTGCAGTGTCTCTTGTTTCATGCTTGCTTGTTGCATCTGCACAGTGTGCAGTGTCTCTTGTCTTCATGCTTGCTTGTTGCATCTGCACATTGTGCAGTCCACAGAAAACTGACTGCCTGCCAAAGAGTGAGTGCTGCCCAACACAGCTCAACACCTGGGTCCCCACCTATGCTTCCTGGCTGCCTCTTTACGCTTACACTGCAAGTGACTGGCTCAGCTGCATGGGCACCTACACCCCGTGCACACCTGGTTGGACCCAAAGCAAAGGGACATGCTCCAACCTCCCAACAGGTGCATGCTGCAGTCCACTGTGACGTTCTTAGCAGCTCTTTCAGCAGATGTGTTGATCATGGGCCTGGTTTGCGCCGGCAGTCAACGCACGCTTGATGTGCACCTGTGCGATGGACATGCAAATCACAGACCCTGTATCGAATCCCAGCTCAGTGAGGCTGAGATGGTCGGTGAGAGTCCATGCATGGTGTCTTGGGATGGCTCCCACCAGCTGATAGGAAGGCCCCCATTTGCTGATGGGAAGGCTCCCACTGGCCAATGGGAAGGCCCCCAAGGGGACCGCAAACAAGCCTGCAGAGGGAGCACTGTGAAGCTCAGATGTCTTGCCTTGGGGCTGTGGTGTGTACAACAGCTTCTGGTCGGCTGGATTGCTTCTCACACAGGGCAAGCCGGTTGCCTGGTGTGGTTCTGGTAGTAGAGAACAGCTGGTTTGGCATGCTACGGCCATACCATCCAGAACATACCCCTTCTCGTCCGATCAGGGAAGTCAAACTGGATTGGGCTCAACTAGTACTCGGCTGAGTGATCGCCCGGGAACCTTGAGTGCTGTAGTGTCTTTTGTCTTCAAGCTTGCTTGTTGCGTCTGCATAGTTTGCAGTGTCTCTTGTTTCATGCTTGCTTGTTGCATCTGCACAGTGTGCAGTGTCTCTTGTCTTCATGCTTGCTTGTTGCATCTGCACATTGTGCAGTCCACAGAAAACTGACTGCCTGCCAAAGAGTGAGTGCTGCCCAACACAGCTCAACACCTGGGTCCCCACCTATGCTTCCTGGCTGCCTCTTTACGCTTACACTGCAAGTGACTGGCTCAGCTGCATGGGCACCTACACCCCGTGCACACCTGGTTGGACCCAAAGCAAAGGGACATGCTCCAACCTCCCAACAGGTGCATGCTGCAGTCCACTGTGACGTTCTTAGCAGCTCTTTCAGCAGATGTGTTGATCATGGGCCTGGTTTGCGCCGGCAGTCAACGCACGCTTGATGTGCACCTGTGCGATGGACATGCAAATCACAGACCCTGTATCGAATCCCAGCTCAGTGAGGCTGAGATGGTCGGTGAGAGTCCATGCATGGTGTCTTGGGATGGCTCCCACCAGCTGATAGGAAGGCCCCCATTTGCTGATGGGAAGGCTCCCACTGGCCAATGGGAAGGCCCCCAAGGGGACCGCAAACAAGCCTGCAGAGGGAGCACTGTGAAGCTCAGATGTCTTGCCTTGGGGCTGTGGTGTGTACAACAGCTTCTGGTCGGCTGGATTGCTTCTCACACAGGGCAAGCCGGTTGCCTGGTGTGGTTCTGGTAGTAGAGAACAGCTGGTTTGGCATGCTACGGCCATACCATCCAGAACATACCCCTTCTCGTCCGATCAGGGAAGTCAAACTGGATTGGGCTCAACTAGTACTCGGCTGAGTGATCGCCCGGGAACCTTGAGTGCTGTAGTGTCTTTTGTCTTCAAGCTTGCTTGTTGCGTCTGCATAGTTTGCAGTGTCTCTTGTTTCATGCTTGCTTGTTGCATCTGCACAGTGTGCAGTGTCTCTTGTCTTCATGCTTGCTTGTTGCATCTGCACATTGTGCAGTCCACAGAAAACTGACTGCCTGCCAAAGAGTGAGTGCTGCCCAACACAGCTCAACACCTGGGTCCCCACCTATGCTTCCTGGCTGCCTCTTTACGCTTACACTGCAAGTGACTGGCTCAGCTGCATGGGCACCTACACCCCGTGCACACCTGGTTGGACCCAAAGCAAAGGGACATGCTCCAACCTCCCAACAGGTGCATGCTGCAGTCCACTGTGACGTTCTTAGCAGCTCTTTCAGCAGATGTGTTGATCATGGGCCTGGTTTGCGCCGGCAGTCAACGCACGCTTGATGTGCACCTGTGCGATGGACATGCAAATCACAGACCCTGTATCGAATCCCAGCTCAGTGAGGCTGAGATGGTCGGTGAGAGTCCATGCATGGTGTCTTGGGATGGCTCCCACCAGCTGATAGGAAGGCCCCCATTTGCTGATGGGAAGGCTCCCACTGGCCAATGGGAAGGCCCCCAAGGGGACCGCAAACAAGCCTGCAGAGGGAGCACTGTGAAGCTCAGATGTCTTGCCTTGGGGCTGTGGTGTGTACAACAGCTTCTGGTCGGCTGGATTGCTTCTCACACAGGGCAAGCCGGTTGCCTGGTGTGGTTCTGGTAGTAGAGAACAGCTGGTTTGGCATGCTACGGCCATACCATCCAGAACATACCCCTTCTCGTCCGATCAGGGAAGTCAAACTGGATTGGGCTCAACTAGTACTCGGCTGAGTGATCGCCCGGGAACCTTGAGTGCTGTAGTGTCTTTTGTCTTCAAGCTTGCTTGTTGCGTCTGCATAGTTTGCAGTGTCTCTTGTTTCATGCTTGCTTGTTGCATCTGCACAGTGTGCAGTGTCTCTTGTCTTCATGCTTGCTTGTTGCATCTGCACATTGTGCAGTCCACAGAAAACTGACTGCCTGCCAAAGAGTGAGTGCTGCCCAACACAGCTCAACACCTGGGTCCCCACCTATGCTTCCTGGCTGCCTCTTTACGCTTACACTGCAAGTGACTGGCTCAGCTGCATGGGCACCTACACCCCGTGCACACCTGGTTGGACCCAAAGCAAAGGGACATGCTCCAACCTCCCAACAGGTGCATGCTGCAGTCCACTGTGACGTTCTTAGCAGCTCTTTCAGCAGATGTGTTGATCATGGGCCTGGTTTGCGCCGGCAGTCAACGCACGCTTGATGTGCACCTGTGCGATGGACATGCAAATCACAGACCCTGTATCGAATCCCAGCTCAGTGAGGCTGAGATGGTCGGTGAGAGTCCATGCATGGTGTCTTGGGATGGCTCCCACCAGCTGATAGGAAGGCCCCCATTTGCTGATGGGAAGGCTCCCACTGGCCAATGGGAAGGCCCCCAAGGGGACCGCAAACAAGCCTGCAGAGGGAGCACTGTGAAGCTCAGATGTCTTGCCTTGGGGCTGTGGTGTGTACAACAGCTTCTGGTCGGCTGGATTGCTTCTCACACAGGGCAAGCCGGTTGCCTGGTGTGGTTCTGGTAGTAGAGAACAGCTGGTTTGGCATGCTACGGCCATACCATCCAGAACATACCCCTTCTCGTCCGATCAGGGAAGTCAAACTGGATTGGGCTCAACTAGTACTCGGCTGAGTGATCGCCCGGGAACCTTGAGTGCTGTAGTGTCTTTTGTCTTCAAGCTTGCTTGTTGCGTCTGCATAGTTTGCAGTGTCTCTTGTTTCATGCTTGCTTGTTGCATCTGCACAGTGTGCAGTGTCTCTTGTCTTCATGCTTGCTTGTTGCATCTGCACATTGTGCAGTCCACAGAAAACTGACTGCCTGCCAAAGAGTGAGTGCTGCCCAACACAGCTCAACACCTGGGTCCCCACCTATGCTTCCTGGCTGCCTCTTTACGCTTACACTGCAAGTGACTGGCTCAGCTGCATGGGCACCTACACCCCGTGCACACCTGGTTGGACCCAAAGCAAAGGGACATGCTCCAACCTCCCAACAGGTGCATGCTGCAGTCCACTGTGACGTTCTTAGCAGCTCTTTCAGCAGATGTGTTGATCATGGGCCTGGTTTGCGCCGGCAGTCAACGCACGCTTGATGTGCACCTGTGCGATGGACATGCAAATCACAGACCCTGTATCGAATCCCAGCTCAGTGAGGCTGAGATGGTCGGTGAGAGTCCATGCATGGTGTCTTGGGATGGCTCCCACCAGCTGATAGGAAGGCCCCCATTTGCTGATGGGAAGGCTCCCACTGGCCAATGGGAAGGCCCCCAAGGGGACCGCAAACAAGCCTGCAGAGGGAGCACTGTGAAGCTCAGATGTCTTGCCTTGGGGCTGTGGTGTGTACAACAGCTTCTGGTCGGCTGGATTGCTTCTCACACAGGGCAAGCCGGTTGCCTGGTGTGGTTCTGGTAGTAGAGAACAGCTGGTTTGGCATGCTACGGCCATACCATCCAGAACATACCCCTTCTCGTCCGATCAGGGAAGTCAAACTGGATTGGGCTCAACTAGTACTCGGCTGAGTGATCGCCCGGGAACCTTGAGTGCTGTAGTGTCTTTTGTCTTCAAGCTTGCTTGTTGCGTCTGCATAGTTTGCAGTGTCTCTTGTTTCATGCTTGCTTGTTGCATCTGCACAGTGTGCAGTGTCTCTTGTCTTCATGCTTGCTTGTTGCATCTGCACATTGTGCAGTCCACAGAAAACTGACTGCCTGCCAAAGAGTGAGTGCTGCCCAACACAGCTCAACACCTGGGTCCCCACCTATGCTTCCTGGCTGCCTCTTTACGCTTACACTGCAAGTGACTGGCTCAGCTGCATGGGCACCTACACCCCGTGCACACCTGGTTGGACCCAAAGCAAAGGGACATGCTCCAACCTCCCAACAGGTGCATGCTGCAGTCCACTGTGACGTTCTTAGCAGCTCTTTCAGCAGATGTGTTGATCATGGGCCTGGTTTGCGCCGGCAGTCAACGCACGCTTGATGTGCACCTGTGCGATGGACATGCAAATCACAGACCCTGTATCGAATCCCAGCTCAGTGAGGCTGAGATGGTCGGTGAGAGTCCATGCATGGTGTCTTGGGATGGCTCCCACCAGCTGATAGGAAGGCCCCCATTTGCTGATGGGAAGGCTCCCACTGGCCAATGGGAAGGCCCCCAAGGGGACCGCAAACAAGCCTGCAGAGGGAGCACTGTGAAGCTCAGATGTCTTGCCTTGGGGCTGTGGTGTGTACAACAGCTTCTGGTCGGCTGGATTGCTTCTCACAGTTGCCTGGTGTGGTTCTGTTAGTAGTGAACAGCTGGTTTGGCATGCTACGGCCGTACCATCCAGAACATACCCCTTCTCGTCCGATCAGGGAAGTCAAACTGGATTGGGCTCAATTAGTACTCGGCTGAGTGATCGCCCGGGAACCTTGAGTGCTGTAGTGTCTTTTGTCTTCAAGCTTGCTTGTTGCGTCTGCATAGTTTGCAGTGTCTCTTGTTTCATGCTTGCTTGTTGCATCTGCACATTGTGCAGTCCACAGAAAACTGACTGCCTGCCAAAGAGTGAGTGCTGCCCAACACAGCTCAACACCTGGGTCCCCACCTATGCTTCCTGGCTGCCTCTTTACGCTTACACTGCAAGTGACTGGCTCAGCTGCATGGGCACCTACACCCCGTGCACACCTGGTTGGACCCAAAGCAAAGGGACATGCTCCAACCTCCCAACAGGTGCATGCTGCAGTCCACTGTGACGTTCTTAGCAGCTCTTTCAGCAGATGTGCTGATCATGGGCCTGGTTTGCGCCGGCAGTCAACGCACGCTTGATGTGCACCTGTGCGATGGACATGCAAATCACAGACCCTGTATCGAATCCCAGCTCAGTGAGGCTGAGATGGTGAGAGTCCATGCATGGTGTCTTGGGATGGCTCCCACCAGCTGATAGGAAGGCCCCCATTTGCTGATGGGAAGGCTCCCACTGGCCAATGGGAAGGCCCCCAAGGGGACCGC